>JAQVXF010000007.1 GCA_028709355.1 Syntrophomonas sp. | reverse complement strand
CCTGATGGACTTTTTCCCGGAAGATTTCTTGCTGTTCATGGATGAGTCGCACATATCCGTACCCCAGGTACGGGGGATGTATGCTGGTGACCGCTCCCGCAAGGAGAATCTGGTCAACTTCGGCTTCCGCCTGCCTTCGGCCCTGGACAACCGCCCCCTGACCTTCCAGGAATTCGAGCGCAAGATCAATCAGGTTATCTACGTCAGTGCAACCCCGGGCGACTTCGAACTGGAGCAAAGCAAACTGGTCGCGGACCAGGTCATTCGGCCCACCGGCTTGTTGGATCCGGAGATCGATGTGCGCCCCACTCTCAACCAGATCGATGACTTGATGGCCGAGATCCAGATCCAGGTGGAGAAGGGTTACCGGGTGCTGGTCACCACTCTGACCAAAAGGATGGCCGAGGATCTGTGCGACTACCTGGGCGACGCCGGGATAAGGGTCCGGTATATGCACTCGGATGTGGAAGCGCTGGAGCGGATGGAGATCCTTAGAGAACTGCGCAGCGGGGGATTCGATGTGCTAATAGGGATCAACCTGCTGCGGGAGGGTTTGGATCTGCCCGAAGTATCCCTGGTGGCAATCCTGGATGCCGACAAAGAGGGATTCCTGCGGTCAGGACGTTCTCTGATACAAACCTCGGGCCGGGCAGCCCGCAATGTGGAGGGGAGAGTGGTGATGTATGCTGACCGCATCACTCCCTCGATGCAGCAAGCTATAGATGAGACTTACCGGCGCCGGGAAAAACAGTCGGCTCACAACTTGGCCCACAACATCACCCCGGAGTCGATCAAAAAAGCAGTTTTCGCAGCCATCGAAGCTACCGTTCAGGAAGATTCGGTCCAATACCAGCCATCCATGGCAGAGGGTTTGAGCAAGGAGGAGCGAGCCCGCCTGGCCGCCGAGATGGAGATCGAGATGCACAAGGCGGCCGAGGCCCTTGAATTCGAAAGGGCGGCCCAACTCCGGGATATGATCAGGGAAATGAACCTGCCCCCGAAAAAGAAGCGCAAGAAGCGCTGAGTACGATAGGTGAGCTAAAGATGAAGGATTATATTTTTGTCAAGGGTGCCCGCGAGCACAACCTTAAGGATATCGACGTCACCATACCTAGGGACAAACTGGTGGTGTTTACAGGCATATCGGGTTCGGGTAAATCCAGTCTGGCCTTCGACACCATCTACAGCGAGGGGCAGCGGCGTTATGTGGAGTCCCTGTCTACCTACGCCCGCCAGTTCCTGGGGCAGATGGACAAACCGGATGTCGATTACATCGAAGGACTCTCCCCGTCCATTTCCATCGACCAGAAGACCACCTCCCATAATCCGCGGTCGACAGTAGGGACGGTCACCGAGATCTACGATTACATCCGCCTGCTGTTTGCCCGGGTGGGAAGGCCCCATTGTCCTCACTGTCATAAACCCATCCGCCGCCAAACTCTGGATGAGGTGGTAGATGCAGTGCAGGTCTTGCCGGAAGGCAGCCGTATAAAGGTTCTGGCCCCGATCATTAAAGGCCAGAAGGGGGAGCATCGCAAGACCATCCAGAATCTCTTCAAAGATGGCTTTACCCGGATCATCGTCGATGGCTTCGAATATACCGCCGATGAGAACATCGAATTAGAAAAGAACAAGAAACACGACATCAGTGTGGTAGTCGACCGACTGGTGGTCAAGGAGGGGATCCGCAGCCGCCTGGCTGAATCACTGGAATTGGCCTTCGAATTGGCAGAGGGTTTGGTAATGATAAGAAAGCTGCAGGATGATGGGGAGGAACAGGATAGGCTGTTCAGCCGCGAATTTGCCTGCCCCGATTGTGGATTCAGCCTGCCCGAACTGAGCCCGCGAATGTTTTCCTTCAACAGTCCTTTCGGGGCTTGCCCGGAATGCGACGGATTGGGAGAGAGACGGGAGATGGACCCGGAACTGGTTCTGGATATGGAGTTGTCCCTGGAGGAGGGAGCCATAATCCCGTGGTCGGTCAGTTCCCACAATTATTATCGCCAGTTGGTGATGGGGATGAGCGAGAAATATGCCATCCCCATGGACCTGCCGCTCAAGGACATGAGTCCGGAACAGATGGACATAATCCTCCACGGCAACAAGAATGAGCAGTTCAAGATCAATTACACCAACTCCTATGGGGAGACGGGATCCTTCTATACCCGCTTCGAAGGTGTCCTGAATACCCTGAAACGCCGCCATCATGAGACCAAGTCCGAGGTGGCCCGAGAAGAGATGGAGAAGTTCATGACGACCACCCTTTGCCCGGCCTGCCTGGGTAAGCGCCTGCGCCCCGAGATATTGGCGGTGTTGCTGGGCGGGAAAAACATAGCCGAGGTGACTGCTCTGGCTGTATACCAGACCCTGGATTTCATGACCGGATTAAAGCTTGATCAACGAGAGACCATTATCGGCCGACAGGTCATCAAAGAGATCACCGAACGGTTAAGATTTCTGATCGACGTGGGCCTGAATTACCTGACCCTGGACCGCCCGGCCGGCAGTCTGTCGGGCGGTGAAGCCCAGCGTATTCGGCTGGCCACTCAGGTAGGCTCGAGCCTGGTGGGGGTATTGTATGTATTGGACGAACCCAGCATCGGCCTTCATCCCCGCGACAACCTCCGTTTACTGGCTACTCTAAAAAGACTGCGTGACCTGGGTAACACGGTGATAGTAGTGGAACATGATGAGGAGACCATTCACAATGCCGACTACATCGTAGACATCGGCCCCGGGGCCGGCGTGCACGGCGGGCGGGTGGTGGCGTGCGGGTCAGTGGAGGAGATAATGGCGGCCGGCGATTCCATAACAGGCCAGTACCTGGCCGGAATCCGCACTATCCCCGTCCCGGCCGGACGCCGCAGCGGCAACGGTCAGCAGTTGGTGATCAAAGGAGCCCGGGAACACAATCTCCGCGACCTTACCGTATCTATCCCGCTGGGGGCGATGGTAGTGATCACCGGGGTGTCTGGTTCGGGCAAGAGCACCCTGGTAGAGGACATCCTCTATCCGGCCTTGATGAAAAAACTGCACCACAGCCGGTATCGGATAGGCGCCCATGATGCCATCGAGGGGGTCCGTTACTTGGATAAGGTCATAAATATTGATCAATCGCCTATCGGCCGGACTCCGCGGTCCAACCCGGCTACCTATACCGGCACCTTCGACAGTATCCGGGAGTTGTTCTCGGAGACCGCCGAAGCCCGCATCCGCGGATACAAACCAGGCCGTTTCAGTTTCAATGTGCGGGGCGGGCGGTGCGAAGCCTGTTCCGGCGACGGCATCATCAAGATAGAGATGCACTTTCTCCCTGATGTGTACATCCCCTGCGAGGTCTGCAAGGGGAAGAGATACAATCGGGAGACCCTGGAAGTCAAGTACAAGGGCAAGACCATCGCCGACGTGCTGGCCATGACCGTGGATGAAGGGGTGGAATTCTTCTCTCCCATCACCAAGATCGAGCGCAAACTCAAAGTGCTCCAGGACGTAGGGCTGGGATATATGCAGTTGGGGCAGCCGGCCACGACCCTTTCCGGGGGTGAGGCTCAGCGGGTCAAGTTATCCACCGAACTGTCTAAACGTTCATTGGGGCGGAACTTATACATCCTGGATGAACCGACCACCGGATTACACCGGGAAGATGTTAAACACCTGCTGACAGTCCTTAACCGACTAGTGGATGCCGGTAATTCGGTTATAGTCATCGAGCATAATCTGGATGTAATAAAATCGGCTGACCACATCATTGATCTGGGTCCGGAAGGCGGCCATGAAGGCGGGCTTATAATCGCCGCGGGAACTCCCGAGGAAGTGGCCCGCTGCCCGGAATCTTACACCGGCCAGTACCTGTGCAGGATACTGGCCGAGACCACCCTTGAAAGAAGTAAACAATCGTCCTGAGCAATCGACAAGAATACTGTATGCATGGCGATGGCACTGGTCTGCATCCAGTAGCAGTGTCACGGTGATGGCGCCAGTTGGGAGGTTTGACCGCAATCATGCGGCCGTCCTCCCATTATTTTCGCCCCTGCCGGCTTATCGTAAATCTTGTATAATGGACTAATAATACGGGGGGAAGGTGTGTTTTCATGTCCTGTTGTGACCAAAATGGTGCCGAAGATGCAGCCGTGGGTATAGGCACCGCAGCTCAAATGAACGATTTGCAGGATATCATAAATAAATATAACGGTGTGGAGGGCAGCCTGATCTCGGTTTTACAGAATGTGCAGCGGATCTACGGTTATCTGCCCCGGCCGGCGCTGGAGCAGGTAGCGGAACGGCTGGGCATAAAAAAAGCCAAGATTTACGGGGTAGCTACCTTCTATGCCCAGTTCCGGTTCACCCCGGTGGGGAAACACTTGATCCTGCTGTGCCAAGGGACCGCCTGCCATGTCAACGGAGCCGACAAGATAGAGACTGCCCTGTGCGATGAACTGCGGGTGGAGATGGGGGAGACCACCGATGATCGGCTATTCACCCTCAACGAAGCCGCCTGCCTGGGCTGCTGCAGCCTGGCCCCGGTGATGATGATCGACGGACAGGCCTACGGACCGCTGACCCCGGACAAAGCCCGCCAGGTCATCCGGGATATATATAAACGGGAGCGGCAGTCCCAGCCGGAAGAGGTGGGAGCATGATCGTAAGGATAGGATTAAGCAGCTGCGGCATCGCCGCCGGGGGTTTGCCGGTATGGGAAGCCATAGCTGAGGAAATCGGGCAGCAGGGCCTGGATTGGGCACTGCGCCAGACCGGTTGTATCGGCATGTGCCATTCCGAACCGCTGCTGGATGCCATCCACCCGGACGGCAGCATCAATACCTATGGCAATGTGACCCCGGCAAGGGCCCGGGAGATAATCGCGGCTGAAGCCAGCGGTCTGGCCCTGGATGAATACCGGATAGCCACAGACCAGGAACCCAATGAATGCATGGCCGGGCAGGTGCGGGTGGCCCTGCGCAATTGCGGTTCCATCAATCCCGAATCCATCGATGACTATATAAATGCCGGCGGTTATAAGGCTCTCCGCCAGGTGCTCACCTCCATGTCCCCCCCACAGGTCATAGAGGAGATGAAAATCTCCGGTTTACGCGGTCGGGGCGGAGCCGGCTTCCCCACCTGGTTCAAGTGGAATGCCACCCGCCAGGAGCCGGGTGACATAAAATATTTGATATGTAATGCCGATGAAGGCGATCCCGGGGCTTTCATGGACCGCAGCCTGCTGGAGGGCGACCCCCATGGAGTGCTGGAGGGCATGATCATCGCCGCTTATGCCACCGGATGCACCACCGGGATAATCTATGCCCGGGCCGAATATCCCCTGGCTATCAAGAGATTGGAGCAGGCCCTGGAACAGGCCCGCCAGCAAGGCATGCTGGGGACGGGTATCATGGGCAGCGGATTATCGTTCGATATCACCATCAAGCAGGGCGCGGGAGCCTTCGTGTGCGGCGAAGAGACCGCCCTCATCGCCTCCCTGGAGGGCGAGCGGGGCATGCCCCGGCTCAAACCCCCCTTCCCCTCCCAGAAGGGTTATTGGGATAAACCCAGCAACATCAACAACGTGGAGACCTTCGCCAATGTGCCCTGGATAATCGTCAATGGCGGAGCGGCCTTCGCCGCCATGGGCACGGAGGACAGCAAAGGCACCAAGGTCTTCGCCCTGGCCGGCCGCATCAAACGGGGGGGATTGGTGGAAGTACCGATGGGTATGTCCCTGCGGGAAATCATCTATGGCCCCGGCGGCGGGATCAAGCAAGACAAGCAGTTTAAAGCGGTGCAGCTGGGGGGACCTTCCGGGGGATGCATACCGGAATCCCTGCTGGATACCCCGGTCGACTACCAGTCCATCAAGAACACCGGAGCCATAATGGGCTCGGGGGGTATGATCGTCATGGACGAGACTACCTGCATGGTAGACCTGGCCCGCTATTTCCTGAACTTCACCCAGGACGAATCCTGCGGCAAATGCGTGCCCTGCCGGATCGGCACCAAACGCATGCTGGAGATAATGGAAAGGATCTGCGCCGGCCAGGGTCAACCAGGCGACATAGAAATGCTGGAGACGCTGGGGGGGCAGATAGCCGATGGCTCCCTGTGCGGATTGGGCAACAGCGCCCCCAATCCGGTCCTGACCACCATCAAATACTTCCGCTCCGAATATGAAGCCCATATTAACGATAAGAAATGCCCGGCCAAGCAATGCAAGTCCCTGATCACCTACCATATAGATGCGGATAAATGCAAAGGCTGCACCCTGTGCGCCAAGAAATGCCCGGTCAACTGCATCAGCGGGGAAGCCAAACAAGTTCACGTCATCGACCAGAGCCGGTGCACCAAATGCGGCACCTGCCTGGAAGTCTGCCCCTCCAAGTGGGCGGCAGTGATAGTTGAGTAGGGGGACGGTCATGATCACTATGAAGATAAACGATACAGAGATCCAGGCCAGCGCCGGGCAGACCATTTTGCAAGCCGCCCGGGCCCATAACATTGATATCCCCACCCTGTGCTACGATGAGCGGGTTAAGATCTACGGCGGCTGCGGCATCTGCATGGTGGAGATCGAAGGCCTGCCCAAACTGCAGCGGGCCTGCGCCACCCAGATCGCCCCCGGCATGCAGATTACCACCGACAACGCTCGTATCCGGGCCGCCCGTAAGGTCACCCTGGAGCTGATGCTGTCCGACCATGTGGGGGATTGCCGTCCCCCCTGTGTCAAGGCCTGTCCGGGAGAGACTGACTGCCAGGGCTATGTGGGATTGATCGCCAACGGAGAACACCGGGAAGCCTTGAAAGTCATCAAGGAGCAACTGCCCCTGCCCACCTGCATCGGCTTGGTCTGTCCCCATCCCTGTGAGACTGCCTGCCGGCGTCAACTGGTGGATGCCCCGGTAGCCATCGCCGCCCTCAAGGTGTTCGCGGGCGAGTTCGATCTTTATAGCGGCAATCCCTTCGTACCCGAGCTAAAGGCCCCCTCCGGCCAGAAGGTAGCCATAGTGGGCTCCGGTCCCGCTGGACTGACCGCCGCCTATTTTTTGGCGGTAGAAGGCCACCAGATAACCGTTTTGGAAGCCATGCCCCAGCCGGGCGGAATGCTCCGTTACGGCATCCCCGAATACCGCCTGCCCAAACGGATACTGGACCAGGAGATCGACATAATCAAGTCCATGGGGGTAGAGATCAAAACCAATACCAAACTGGGGACAGATATTAGCCTGGAGGAATTACGCAATAATTTCGATGCCGTTTTCCTGGGGATAGGCGCCTGGCAGTATTCGAAAATGAACTGTCCCGGCGAAGACCTGCCGGGAGTCATCGGGGGGATAGATTTTCTGCGCGATGTGGCCCTGCGGCAACCGGTGCAGCTGGGCGACCGGGTGGCGGTCATCGGCGGCGGAAATACCGCCATGGATGCTTGCCGGTCGGCAGTCAGGCTGGGCGCTAAAGAAGTCATGGTCCTCTACCGGCGCACCCGGGAAGAGATGCCCGCTGAAGACCTGGAAATTAACGAAGCCATGGAGGAAGGGGTGGAGTTCCGTTATCTGGTTGCCCCTATCGAAATACTGGCTGACAATGGGCGGGCTGCCGCCATAAGATTGCAGCAGATGCAGTTGGGTGAGCCGGATGCCTCGGGCCGGCGTTCCCCGGTACCCATCCCTGGTGCGGAGGAGATCATCGCGGTTGACAGCGTTATCGCCGCCATCGGCCAGCAGGTAGATATGCGCGGCTGCGACGGAGTCGAGGCCAGCCGTTGGCGGGCCATCAACATCGACGACAACACCTTTATGACCAACCTGCCGGGCGTCTTCGCGGGCGGGGACGGGGTAACCGGCCCCGGCATTGCCATCGCCGCCATCGGGCAAGGCAAAAAAGCCGCCACGGTTATGAGCAGCTACCTGGCCGGTCAGACCCAACCCTTCCGGGCCCCCTTCCTGGTGGAAAAAACCGGACTGACCCGAGCAGACTTTGCCCAAGTGGAACCGGGACAGAGAGTAACCATCGAGGCCCGGGAACCAGCCCTGCGCCGCACCGACTTCCAGGAGGTAGCGGGACGGATGAGCGAGGCGGCAGCCCGGCAGGAAGGCGGCAAATGTATGGAATGCGGCTGCCGGGACTGGTTTGAATGTAAATTGATCGACTACGCCAACCAGTATGAGGTGCAGCCCGGCTACCTGCAGGGTGAGAAACACCGCGTAGTGGAGCCCGACCCCCATCCCTTTATCGCCCGGGATGCAGCCAAGTGTATATTGTGCGGGCTATGTGTCCGCTTCTGTGACGAATATATGGGCATCAATGCCCTAGGCCTGGTAGAGCGAGGTTTTGAGACCGTGGTGGAACCGGAATTCGGCCTGCCGCTTCAAGAAAGCTCCTGCATCAGCTGCGGCCAATGCGTGGCGGTTTGTCCTACCGGGGCTCTCTTGGAAAACTATCCCCAGCCCCAAAACGTTCCAGTCAAGGCCCAGCAGACGCCCACGGTGTGCTCCTTCTGCGGTCTGGGCTGTAAAGGAGTGGCGGAGAGCTGTGGTGCTATGACAATCCGGATGCTGCCCCCGGAGGAGGGTATATTATGTGCCAAGGGCCGTTTTGGCTTCGGCGAATTGGAGCGGGAGCGGTTGACCCGTCCCCTGGTCAGGAAAGATGGCCGCCTGCAGGAGGTTTCCTGGGAGGAGGCGATCGCCACTGCCGCAGCGGGACTGGGCCGGGTTAACGGGCCAATCGCCATCACCGCCTCGCTCAGCCTGACCTGTGAAGAAGCCGGGCTGGCCGCGCTCTTGGGTGAGACCTTGGGAGCTTCACTGCTGGCCGGCTGCAGTGACTATCCCAGCCGCGGCTTGTCCGAGGTTTGGGGAATCAATTTTGCTGCTCCCGCCCTGGTTGAGATGGATGGGGCGGAAGTTATACTGATGGTGGGCTCCTTCAACCATAACCAGGTGCTGCCGGTCCGGGTCCGGCAGGCGGTCAAGAGAGGAACCCGCTTGATAGTCCTGAGCGATGAACCAACCCTGGTGGACGATATAGCGGCCCTGCGGATAAGGTCAGGTAACACTACCGAGATAATCAAACAGATAATCGCGGCGCTGATCGAGGAGCGCCGGGTCGATGAGCAGCTTATCGAAAAAGCGGCAACCGGCTGGGTTCCCTTCCGGGAACAGCTGGCCGCCATCACCCCCAGCGATGAGGCCCGGCAGGCGGCCCGGATATATGGAGGGTCGGCCCGGGCAATGATTATAGCGGACGGTTTCACCGTCTCGGCAGCGGGGGTGACCCTGCTGGCGGACTTGGCCATTGTGGCCAGCCAGGCCACTGATCTTAACACTGGGGTAGTGGTGATCAATCCCGGCGGCAATAGCACCGGAGTCTGGCAGGCCGGATTCAGCGGAGAGGGACAATATCTGGTGGACTCGATCCGGTCGAATGAGATTAGAAGTGCGGTAATAATCGGGGAGGATCCAACCAGCGCCGGGGTGTTATCGGCCCAGGACCTTGCCCGATTGGACTGGCTGGTGGTGTTGAGTCCATTCCTGACCGCCACGGCTGCTCAGGCTGAGGTAGTTTTTCCATCTTCAACCCCGCTGGAGACCCGTGGCACCTATATCTCTGCCGATGGCAGAGTCGCGGCCTTAAACAAGGTCACCGACCCCCTGGCGGGGCGAGATACCGCCTCGATCCTGGTTGACCTGATTGCAGCTGTCGATCCGGTTTGGGCAGCCCAGCCCCGGCAATACTCCCGGGAATCGATATCGGAGAAGGTGGCCAGTAAGCAACCGTTTGGCAGCTCCAGCCCCGATCTGACCTTACCAGTTGGGCAGGCCCGCCTAGTGATTCCAGCGCCCAGCCCTTTATTTGTGCCACCGCGGCTGAGCGATCCGGCCCTGATAAGGTTCAATAAACATGGCATCTAGTCTATAAAGGTAATGAGGGCAATAACACCGTGAAGCAAAGATTGAAAAATGTGCCCCAACAACCGGGGGTCTACCTATACCGGGACAAGGAAGGCCGGGTGATCTATATAGGCAAAGCCCGGGTGCTGCGCAGTCGCATGCGTTCCTATTTCCAGAGTCCGGCCGGGATGCATCCCAAGGTGCGGGCGATGATGGCCCGGGTAGGCGACTTCGATTATATCGTGACCGCCACCGAGGTCGAAGCTCTGATCCTGGAGAGCAATCTGATCAAGGCTTACCAACCTCGCTATAATATAGATCTGCGGGACGATAAGAGCTACCCTTACCTGAAGATCACCGCGGAAGAATTCCCTCGCCTCTGTATAGTCCGGGAGAAGAAAGACAAGGTTTCCCGCTATTACGGACCCTATGCGGAGGTAGGTCGGCTGCGGGAGACCATCAAGGTTATCACCACCATCTTCCCCCTGCGCACCTGCAAGAGCCTGCGCAACAACCGCCCCTGCCTGAACCGCGATCTGGGCAAATGCATCGCCCCCTGTACCGGTTTGGTGGCAGTGGAGGAATACCAATCCCTGGTGGAGGGCATAGTGTCATACCTGGAGGGCAACGGGCAGCAACTGGCCGAGCAGATAGCGATGGAGATGAAGGCGGCAGCGGCCAATCTCGAATTCGAGAAGGCAGCCCGACTGCGGGACCAGGCCAGTGCCTTAAAGGTTTTGGGAGAGCGCCAGCAGGTCAGCCTGGACAAGGCGTATGACCTGGATATGGTGGGAATGATCGGTGGGGAGCAGCATAAACTGCTGCTGGTATTCAAGCTTCGGGCCGGCAAGATCATCGCCAAAGAAACCTTCTGGTTAAGACGGGTGGTCGATGAAGCTGATGACGAGGTAGTGGAGTTCTTTCTCAAGCAGTATTATGCGGACAATCCGGACGTCCCCCCGGAAATACTGGTCAACTTGCTTCCCCCCGACCCAGAGCTGATCCAGGACTGGCTGAAAGAAGTCCATCACCGGCGCTGTCGGCTGTGGAAGCCGGAGCGGGGGGAAAAACGAGCCTTGGTGGAGATGGTCATGGAAAATGCCCGGCTGCTCTGGGAAGAGAGGATGTTGGACGACAGCAAGAATCGACGGATCCTGGAAGAGCTGGCCCGCACCCTGGAGCTGGAAGTCATACCGCAGCGGATAGAGTGTTTCGATGTGTCCCACCTGGGTGGCGAGGAGACGGTAGCGTCTATGACCGTGGCCACCATGGGGCGACCGGATAAAAAGGCCTATCGGCGCTTTAAAATCAGGACTGAGCAGAATAATGATGTAGCGTCACTAAGCGAAGCCCTGCGCCGGCGTTTCCAGGAAGCCCGGCACAACAATCCCGCTTTCCTGCCCGAACCGGATCTGCTCTTGATCGATGGAGGCTTGGGGCAGGTAAATGCAGCCCGTCTGGTCTTGGATGAATTAGGGCTGGAGATTCCGGTACTGGGACTGGCCAAACGAGAGGAATCCATCTTCTGGCCCGGCCGCCGAGAACCTCTGCGCCTGCCCCGCCGGGACGAAGGGTTGCAGATGCTGCAGCGCTTGCGGGATGAAGCCCACCGTTTTGCGGTGCAGTACAACCGCCAACGCCGGGGGAGCAAGGTGACCCGCTCCGCTCTGGATGAGATCGAAGGGGTGGGACCAAAACGCAAGCAGAGCCTGTTATTGCATTTCGGCTCCGTAGCCCGCCTAAAGACCGCGTCCCGGGAAGAACTGGCCCAAGTGCCCGGCCTCAACCACCCTACCGCTGAACGGATATACAACCACTTCCATCAGAACTGATCGGTCATTATCTCGAGGCTGATAACTTCAAAACCAGCATGGATAATCTTGCTCCCCTGCAAATAAAATCAAAATCGGGATTAAAATTATAGGATTTTGGGGTGTAATTGCTTATTATTATAGTAAGGCAATACTAAGAAGATACAGATTGAGAAGCAGGAAAGGAGCGAGTGTCGATGCCAGGTTGGGCTTTGCGGTGGATCTTGAATATTGTGGCCATCATTCTTACAGCGGCCCTTTTGCCCGGGTTTGAAGTCAGTGTATGGGGGGCCATAGTGGGGTCTATCGTCTTGGGTATAATCAATGCCATCATCAGACCCCTGTTGATATTGCTGACTCTGCCCCTGAACTTGCTGACCCTGGGCCTGTTCACCTTCGTGGTCAATGGCCTGATGTTATGGTTGACCGCTGTGACTGTCAAGGGCTTCGATATTCATGGGTTTGGCTGGGCCATCCTAAGTGCTATTGTTTTAAGCTTATTCAGCTTCGTGATAAGCTACTTTATTGAAGACAAGTTGTTCGATCTCAGTAAATAAGTGTCAGTGAAAAAATACGGGAGCCGGGCTGCTTAGCCCGGTTTCTTAGTGAAGGGGAGAAAGAGATGAAAACCGTTGTTTGGTACACCAATCTGCGCACGGGTAATACCAGCCTGCTGGATAAAGTCTCTAAATTACTGAAGAGGACGGGATTGGAGCAGGTGATCACAACTCGCGATTTGGTGGCGATAAAGCTGCATTTCGGGGAAACCGGCAACATGGCTTATGTCAGGCCGCCCTACGTGCGGCGGGTGGTGGAGTTGATCAAAGACCAAGGCGGACGTCCCTTCCTCACTGACGCCAACACCCTGTATGTGGGGACCAGGGCCAACTCCGTGGATCACTTGGAGACCGCCATCCGTAATGGATTTGATTATGCGGTGGTGGGGGCCCCCCTGATTATTGCCGATGGCTTGACTGGCAAGGATTACGTCAAGGTGCCCATCCCCGGCCAGCACTTCCAGGAAGTGAACATCGGCAGCGGAGCCTACCACGCGGACGCCATGGTGGTCATGAGCCATTTCAAATGTCATGAACTGACCGGTTTTGGAGGAACGATAAAGAACCTGGGGATGGGACTGGGTTCCCGCAGCGGCAAGCAACAGATGCATTCCGATGTCCTGCCCCGGGTTAAAGAGGAAAAATGCACCGGTTGCGCCAAATGCACCGAGTGGTGCCCCGCCGATGCCATCGAGATGCAGCCGTGGGATGGTAATAAGAAGGGCCAAAAGGCATACATTCTTGCTGATAAATGCTGGGGATGCGGGGAGTGTGCGGTAACCTGTCTCTTCGATGCAGTAAAGATCAGCTGGCGAACCACCCCGGAAGCTGCTCAGGAGAAAATGGCCGAGTATGCATTGGGGGCTGTGCAGGGCAAGGCCGGCAAGGTCATCTACATCTCGTTTGTTATGAATGTCAGCCCCGACTGCGACTGTTTCGGCCATAATGATCATCCCATCGTCCAGGATATCGGTATCTTGTCCTCGCTGGACCCGGTTGCCCTGGACAAAGCCTGCTACGACCTGGTGAATGCCCAGCCGGCTCTGGCTGGATCGGTTATAGAAGGATGCCCGACCGGGGAAGATAAGTTCGAGATGGTTCACCCGGGGATAAATCCCTTGGTCCAACTGCAACATGCCGAAAGGATTGGGTTGGGAGTAATGGACTACGAACTCAAGCAGATCTAGCCGGGCTGCTGGGACGAATTTGGTTGGGCGGCAGGAATGGTGAGGACTTCTTTCCTGGGCCTACCGTTCTCACCAGATCAGGTGGCTGCTAAAGGACATAATGTGCTATGGAAAGGTGGTACCGAACCTTGACCGTGGAAAAGATGGCTTCTTATTTGTGGGATTTACCAGAACAATTCGCTACCGGCTTGACCCGGGGAATCAGCTTGCCCCCGGACTATAAGCGGAAATATAACAGCATTTTGGTGACGGGATTAGGCGGTTCGGCCATCGGCGGCGATATCTTGCGCACCTATGCGCTGGGCCGGGCGCCGCTCCCGGTGGTGGTGAACCGGGATTATGATGTTCCCGCCTACATCGGGACTGACAGCCTGGTGCTGGCGGTCAGTTATTCGGGCAATACCGAGGAGACGCTCAGCGCCTATGGCCAGGCCAGGAAAAAGGGGGCGGCGCTGATAGCGGTTACCAGCGGCGGAAAGTTGGCGGAGCGGGCCCGGGCCGATGGTGTCGCCTTGGTTAGTATCCCCGGCGGTTTGTCGCCCCGGGCGGCCACTGGCCATTTATTCACTCCCCTGGCTCTGATTATGCAAGAATTGGGGATTGTGGCCGGCGTGCATGATGATATCCGGGAGGTCGCCCAGGTGTTGCAAAGGATCCGCACGGAAATCAATCCCGAGATCAATGCGGCGGACAATCAGGCCCGCCAGATTGCCCGGCGACTGAAGGGAAAACTGCCCTTGATCTGGGGCAGCAGCGGCCACTCCGAAATCGCTGCTCTGCGCTGGAAGACTCAGATCAACGAGAATGCCAAATGCCCGGTCTTCTGCAATATCTTCCCCGAACTTAACCACAATGAGATAGTTGGCTTCGAGATACCAGGCGATATCCTGGCCCAAATGGTGGTGATCATCCTGCGCGATCCCGGCGACCATCAAAGGGTGCAGCGGCGGATGGAAATCAGCAAACAGATCATCCAGAGCAAGGTCGACGCGGTCCTGGAGGTGGAGAGCCGGGGACAGGGATTCCTGGCCAAATTTTATTCATTGGCTTACCTGGGTGACTATGTGAGTTTCTACCTGGCCCAGGATTATGGCATCAATCCCACCCCGGTGGAGATAATCGATTTTCTTAAGAATGAATTAAGCAGGTAATTACCTGCCAAAGACCAATTATCAGGGTTGTTTCTGCTATAATAAATGGTGGAAATCAACTAGTTTGACGACAGAGACATGTTAAGAACTGATGAGGACTGGGCCAAGGGGGGGAATAGCGCAGTGACTGAAGAGAAGCAGGCTCTCCAGGTACTTATAATAACCGGATTGTCAGGCGCCGGCAAAACTCAGACCATTAACTGCCTGGAAGACATGGACTACTACTGCGTGGATAATATGCCCCCAGCTTTGCTGATCAAGTTTATCGAACTGAGTATGCAATCAGAGGGTAAGATCGATAAGGTAGCCTTGGTTATAGATGTCCGGGGCGGAGATTTCTTCCACGATCTGTCCCAATCCTTGAACGAACTGGAAGAAAGCCAGATAGCTTATGAAATACTGTTCTTGGAAGCATCTGACGAGGTGCTGGTGCGCCGGTTCAAAGAATCGCGCCGCCGCCATCCCCTGGCCCCCCAAGATCGACTGCTGGACGCCATCCGCATGGAACGCAGTATATTGGAGGAACTCCGGGGCCAGGCCAATGTTATCCTGGATACGTCCGACACCACTCCGCGCCAGTTGAAAGAAAAGTTGAACGAATTGTACAGCGAGAGACAGAGCGGCAATTTTTCTATCCACGTGGTATCTTTTGGCTATAAAATGGGCATCCCGTTAGATTGTGACATAATGATGGATGTCCGGTTCTTGCCCAATCCGTTTTATGATCCGGAGATGACTACTCAGACTGGGGTAGACGATGAGGTGATCGATTATGTCATGCATTCGCCCATCACCAAATCCTTTACTCGGCGGTATATGAATATCCTGAAGTTTCTGATCCCCCACTATATCCAAGAGGGCAAGACCAATTTGGCCATCTCCATAGGCTGCACCGGGGGGCAACACCGTTCGGTGGTGCTGGCCGACTACCTGGGCAAACAGCTCACTAGAATGGGTTACAATGTCATGGTTAGACACCGGGACCTGGCCCGTTACAAAAAGGAAGCCTGATGAGCTTCGCCAATGAGGTCCGCAATGAACTGGCCCGGATCATACCCGTCAATGTATGCTGCCAGAAGGCTGAGCTCATTGCTTTGTTGGGGATCAGGGCCGAGCTGCGGCCCAACAAAGAGGGGGATATGACCCTCTTTACCACTGTCGAGAATGCCAGTCTGGCCCGCAAGGTCTACACGCTCTTGAAGCAGGCCTATGGTGTTTCCTCTTCAGTCCATATTCTGCAAAAGAGGCGATTCAAGAAATCCCGGGTATACCGGGTGGAAACCAGTCTCCAGGGGGAGACTGGAGCGATTCTGCAGAAAGATCTCGGTGCTTCTGAAACGGGCTTCAGCAGACAGGTAAAGTGGAACATAGTGAAGAAGAACTGCTGCAAACGCGCATTCATCAGGGGGGCATTCCTCAGCAGCGGTTTTATCAATCGCCCGGAAGGGAATTACCATCTGGAGATAGTATTGAATGATTCCCGGTTGGCGGCTGATGTGCAGAGGATCATGCGCCGTTTGGGTTTGGACGCACGCTTAACAGAACGCAAAAACAATCCTTTGATCTATATCAAGGAGGGCGAGACCATCGTGGATTTCCTGCGTTTGGTGGAAGCCAGCCATGCCCTCCTCGATTTTGAGAACGTACGGATCATCAAGTCCATGCGCAACCAGGTAAACCGGCAGGTCAACTGTGAGACCGCCAACCTGGCCAAGACCGTCGATGCTTCGGTACGGCAGGTCGAGATGATCGAGCGAATCCTGGCCCAACAGGGAATAAAAGTTATCCCCCCGAAACTGCGGGAACTGGCCTTGCTGCGGCTGGAGCATCCCGACCACACCTTGAAGGAACTGGGCATGCTGTTGGAACCACCTCTAACCAAATCCGGAGTTGCTTATCGGATGTCCAAACTGGAAAGGCTTGCTGATGATATGGATCGAGAAGAATAATGAGGGAAAATATGCGGCTCACCAATGATATCTTCCTGGAACAACAGCAAAAGCTGGTCATGACTCCCGAATTGCGTTTGGCCATTGCCATCCTGCAGATGTCGACCATGGAATTAGAGGAATTCACCCAGAAGGAGCTGGAGGAGAATCCGCTGCTGGAAGTGCAAGAGACTGAGGAAACCAGCGGTGAAAATGCCACCGCAGTGGTTGAGGCAGAGAAGGAAAAGGAACCAGAGCCGGTCACCAGCATGGAAGAGTGGGCGGATTTTTATCATGACCGGGACATTGGTTTATCAATGGGCGACAGCGAGGCCAAATCCTACGATAATTTTCTTACTAGGCGTCCTACCTTATACAAACATCTCCAGTTCCAGCTGCGCCTGGCTTGCACAGACGATGAGGATTGGCAGGTAGGTCTCGACATCATCGGTAATATTGATGACCAGGGCTACCTATGGGTTAGTAAAGAAGAAATAGCCGTCCAAACTGGCGCCTCCTTGGAACGAATCGAGCGGGTTCTGGGTCTGGTGCAATCATTTCATCCCCATGGGATCGGAGCTTCCACCCTGCAGGAATCACTGTTGATCCAGCTGCGCCATTTCGGTAAAGAAGATCCCTTGGCGGAAAAAATCATCAACGAACACCTGGATGACCTGGCTCATGGCAAGTTGGCCAAGATAGCTCAATGCTTGGGGGCTTCGGTCCAACAAGTGCAAAGAGCTTGCGATATAATCCGTACTCTTGATCCCAAACCGGGATTGCAATATAGTTCCAACGATTAGATCAAATACATCATCCCCGATGCTATCGTCGAGAAGATAGAAGGGGAATATGTGGTGTTGCTCAATGACAGCGCCTCTCCCAGACCGGGAGTCAACCAGC
>JAQVXF010000139.1 GCA_028709355.1 Syntrophomonas sp. | reverse complement strand
GGCAGCCGATATGACCCGGCATGAGTTTATCCTGATTCCCGGTGGCAGCGCCTGGTTCATCCGGGCGATAAAATCATCCCGGTCCAGTTCATCCATGTCAAGGTCGAAATATTCCTTCTCGCCCCATATCCCTACCGGCAGGACCGTGCCCATCGACAGCCGAATATGGGGATTGAAGCCCTCGCTCAAGTGGTAGGGTATCTCCGCTCGACGCAAAGCCCGCTCTACCACATGCATCATATCCAGGTTGGCCATGAATCTATGGTCGGGACCGACCTGGTACTCAATCCGCATTCGCATCGGCGCCATCCTCCTTAATGTCCAGGTCCACCCCAAAGTCAGGGCAGATCCCGCAATCGAGACACCCCGCCTGGCGGCAGTCGGGGGTAAGCAGAGCCGCCTCAGCCAGCTGATCCTCCTGGAGCAAGTATGATTTGTAAACGCCGGTATCAATGAAATCCCAGGGGAAGAGCTCATCGTAGGACCGCTGGCGAACATAGAAAGCAGGGTCGATGTGGTTGGCTCGAAATGCCTCCATCCAAGCTTCGTAGTCGAAGTGTTCCGACCAGCCATCGAATTTACATCCCCTCTGCCAGGCGTCGTGAATTACTGGGCCCAGCCGCCGGTCTCCGCGGGCTATGGCCCCTTCCAACATGCTGGTACGGCTGTCGTGAAAGCTGAACTTGACATGCTTGATCTTACGGCTGGTCAGGAAGGCGCGCTTCTGTTCCAATTCGGCGATGCTGTCCTGGCGCCGCCACTGAAAAGGGGTATGAGCCTTGGGGACAAAGCAGGCCAGGCTGGCTCTCACCTCCACCGGGCGGCGTGAGCAGCGCTGGCCGATAGCCCGGACCCGGGCCAGCAATTCCAACAGCTCCTCCAGGTCAGTCTGGGTCTCGGTCGGCAAACCCAGCATAAAATAGAGTTTGACCGCATTCCATCCCGAACTGAAGGCCGCCTCCACCGCCTTAAATAAGTCCGCCTCGGAAACGTTCTTATTGATCACATCGCGCAGTCGCTGGGATCCCGCCTCCGGCGCCAAAGTCAAGGTAGTCTTGCGTACTTTCTGCACCTCGTTGGCCAAATCCACTGAAAAGGCATCCACCCGCAGGGAGGGCAGTGATACGCCGACTCCCCTGGATCCATAGGTAGCCACCAGATCCTTGACCAGGCGAGCAATGCCGGAATAGTCCAAGGTACTTAGTGAGGTCAGTGATATCTCGTCATAACCCGTGTTCTTCAGCTGGGCCTGAGCTTGAGCTTTGAGCACCGCCACGCTCCGTTCCCGCACCGGACGGTAAACAGTCCCGGCATGACAGAAGCGGCAGGCCCGCTGGCATCCCCGCATCACTTCCAGCACCGCCCGGTCATGAACTATCTCCATGTACGGTACAATGGGTTGGTCCGGGTAATAACCAGCATCCAAATCACTCAGCAAACGTTTGCGGACCCGGGCAGGATAGGCAGAGTCTATCGGTTCCATGCCCGCCAGAGTGCCATCCGGCTTGTACTTCACCTCATACCCCGCCGGTATATAAACACCTTCGACAGCAGCTGCCTCCAACAATCTCTGCTGGCGGTCCAGATGACGATTCTGCTGCAGGCAGGCCAAGAATTCCAGCAACAGCTCCTCCCCCTCCCCCACCAGGAAGGCGTCGAAGAAATCGGCGAAGGGCTCTGGGTTGAAAGCCACCGGTCCTCCGCCGATCACCAGCGGATCCTCTGCCCGGCGCTGGCTGGCCAAGATCGGGATGCCAGCCAGGTCGAGCATATTGAGCACATTGGTAATGGACAGTTCGTACTGCAGAGAAAACCCGACTACGTCGAACTGGCGCAGGGGCTTAAACGATTCCAGGGAATAGAGCTCGATGCCTTCCTGCCGCATCAGTTGCTCCATATCCGGCCAGGGTGCGAAAGTCCTCTCCATCAGGTGCGGACTCCGCTCGTTCACTAATCCGTATAGTATCTTGCTGCCAACATGGGCCATCCCTATTTCATAAACATCTGGGAAAGCCAAGGCCATCTTTAACTGGCTCTGCTCCCAGTCCTTCTGGATCACATTGAGCTCCCCGCCCACATAGCGGATCGGCTTGGCCACCCGGGGCAATATGTCCCGGTAGAGTTTGTCTTTCATAAGCTGCCTCCATCGGAAATTTAACCTTTATAATCTTATCATAAAACTGTCCCCCTGGATTCAAGCCAACACCCAGCGGCTAGCTTGGGTTAAGCCAGATCCCCTCCCCCTGCAAAGAAAAACGGGAGGCTGGGGGGCCTCCCGTTGTGAATCAGTTGGTTGCTCTTGTCAACACTTTATTTGAATTCGTATTCGGCATCTATGGTGTCCACCCGGGCTTTCTTGACCACCTTGTTATAGATCCCGTCGGGCAAGAGATAACGGGTAAATTCCAAGATGCGGTCAATGGTCAGCAACAGGTCGACCGGACCGTCCCAATGGGCCAGGAGGATATAACGATCCACGCTGTTAAGAAACCTTTTCAGCACCAGGGCCACCAGCAGTATATCGTCTACCTGGCCCAGGACCGGGATCATATCCGGCAGGAAATCCAGGGGGGAAAACAAGTACACCACCGTGCCCAGCAATAGAGCCTTCTCGCTGGCCAACACCCTTTTATCCGCTACCAGGCGGTAGAGGAGTTTGAGGAAATTCGGTATCAACAACAAAGTCTCCCGAGCCATCTCCAGCATCGAGCCTTCCCGGTTGGTCCCGCTCATAGCAGCACCCCTTTCCATGCCTGCTTTAAAACACCAGTTTCTTACCCCTGACATTGATGCTCAGGACCAATCCCGCTGCGATCATATTGGTCAACATGGCACTGCCCCCATAGCTCACAAACGGCAGAGGAATGCCGGTCACCGGCATCAGGCCAATACACATCCCCACATTTTCGAAAATATGGAACAGCCACATGGCGATCACCCCGGACACAATAAGCGTCCCATTTATTTCGCGCGCCTTACTGCTTATTATCAGGGCTCTGAACAGCAATATAGCATACAACAGCAACAGCAGGGAAGCCCCTAAAAAACCTAACTCCTCGCCAATCACCGCATAAATGAAATCGGTATGGTGTTCCGGCAGGAAATTCAGCTGCACCTGGGTTCCATTGAATAGTCCACTGCCAGTCAGACCACCGGCGCCGATGGCGATCAGGGATTGGATGGTATTCCAACCCGCCCCTCGTCCCCCCTGCCCATCCTGGTAGGGATCGACGAAGACCGCCAGTCTCTTGATCTGATAATCGTCCAGGGGCAACCACATCCCATATTGGAAATGAAGGAAGATCCATAAGGCGATGACCCCCAGCAGGCCTAGGATCAACCCCCCCAGCAAGCGGGGATTGGCCCCGGCCATATACATCATGGCCACTGTGATAACCAGATAAACCAGCGCCGTACCTAGGTCAGGCTGCATCAGGATGAGTATCACCGGCAATCCCATAAAGGCGAAACAAGGCAGGAATTGGGCCAGGTTGTTGAGCTGACCCTTGCGCCGGGCCAGGAAATCAGCAAAGGCAATGATCAGCAGAATCTTGGTGAACTCAGCCGGCTGTAAAGGCGGCAATCCGCCGATGGATATCCAACCGGTGGTCCCCCGCACCTCATTACCGAAGATCAACACCAAGACCAGCAGCAGCAGAGAAGTGCCGTAAATATAAGCACTGTAATGCTGCAGCAAGGTATAGTCGAAATATATGATCACTACGGCCAGCACGATGCCCACCACCAGGAAGAAAGCCTGCTTCTTCAGGTAATAGTAAGGATCGCTGTTTATGGAAAGGCTGGCGCTGGTCAAAATCAATAGCCCGAACATCAGGATGACCGCCAGGACGCCGATAAAGGACTTGTCTATGAGCCTGATTCTCTTCACATTCATGGGCTAAAACCCTCCGGGTTCGCGAATTAAGACTGCCAATTGATCTTTTTCAGGGGCACCAATGCCGGGCATGCCTCGCCGGCGGCCATCCTAGCCCCCATCCGCCTGGCCGGCTAATCCTGGCCTTGGGTCGCTTCTGCCGCTTGCGCCGCTTGCGCTGCCATGGCTGAATAATGGTCCTGCAGGCCGAAATACTGCTCGAAAACATCCTTGGCACCCAGCCCGCCGATTCGCTGCCATGCTGGCCATACTCGATTACTCCGGCAAATGCTACCTGGG
>JAQVXF010000138.1 GCA_028709355.1 Syntrophomonas sp. | reverse complement strand
GG
The DNA here is from genome assembly GCA_028709355.1 of Syntrophomonas sp. Taxonomy (GTDB): domain Bacteria; phylum Bacillota; class Syntrophomonadia; order Syntrophomonadales; family Syntrophomonadaceae; genus PHAA01. The sequence continues at coordinate 4,172 of JAQVXF010000138.1, read as the reverse complement.
TCTCTACTTCCACCACCTGGGCCCGGCTGTCCTGGTCGACCACGTAGACGATATCGCGCCCGCCCTTGGGAAGTACTGCTCCCACCGGGACCGTCAGCACCTCTGGTTTGCTCATGGCGTTGACAGTGAGTTCCGCGAACATGCCGGACTTGATGATGCCGCCGGAATTGGGCAGGCTCACCTTGACCGCATAATTGCGTTTGACCGGATCGGCCACGGTGGCGATGCTTTCCACCTGGCCTATAAAAGGCTGCTCCTGTACGGCCCGGATCACCACTTCAACCTGGCTGCCCTTCTCTACATAGCTTACTTCGGATTCGCTTACCATAATCTCTACCTCAAGCTGGGCAGTATTGCTGACGATGGCGGCTACCGCGGCGGGGTTGGCTGTATCCCCTAGAGACAGGTTGATGCTGCCCACCACCCCATTGATCGGGGCCGTGATCACACATTTGTCCAGGTTGTTGCGGGCAGCCATTAGCCCCGCTTCCGCCTGGGCTACTGATGCCTCGGCGCTGCCAGCGGCCAGGGCTTCATAAGCAGCCCGGGACGCCTCCAATTGCTGGTCGGATACCGCGCCAGCCTGGTGCAGGGCTTGAATCCGTTCGTAGTTAAGACGGGCGTTCTCGGCCTGGACCTGGTTACTCTGTAATCCTGCCTGGGCCAAGGCCAGCAAAGCTTCCGCCTGTCGAATCCCGGCTATAAAATCAGTATTATCAAGGGTTATAAGTCTTTGCCCGGCTTTGACGGCGTCCCCCGGTCGGGCGTGGATCCCAGTGACCCGGGCCGATATCTTCGGCATCAGGTAGACTTCGTTTTGTCCTCTGACCGGACCGGTATAGAGCACGCTCTTGGCCAGGTCCTGCACCTGGGCGGGTGCCGTATTGACAGTAATCGCGGTCTCCTTGACCACTTCCTCGCTCTTACTGCATCCACTCAACGCTAATGCCGCAATCATCAAGGCTATTATCAGCCCTGCCGGCTTCTTCCTGATCTTCACCTGTTACCCTCCTCATTTTCCGACCCGCGGGTCAATCCATGTTCTCATCCATTATACGCGCTGGCTATTTGCGGGGTCAATGCAGGATTATAATCGCAGCAACGCACCCCAAAAGCTCAGCTTCCGGGGTGCGCAGTCTACGGTGATGATTGCAATTAACTTCTGCTAAATCTCTATTGGCCGGGGTTAGGCATATTGGGCAGGTTGGGCATCGAAGTGATCTGCGTCCCGGCTGGGAGTTCGAACAGATTGTCCGGTTGGGTCCCCAGATTGTAGTTCTTGTACTCGATCACCGTCGTCCCTTCGGCCGTCTTCGACTCTACCCGCGCCGGCATGCCGATGTCCTTGCGGATCCACATCTTGGTGTTCTGGTCGTCAGCCTGGGTCACCACCAGGCAATCGAAACCGTCCTTCTTCTCTTCACCCACCACCGTCAAGCCAGTGGTATCCCCACTCTCCTTGGCCCAGGCATTGGGCGCTTCCGATTCTTGCTGGGGATTGGTCACTTTCATGGCGGTGTTGGTACCGGGGTTATAGACAAAGAATTCTCCCGCCGTCTTTCCCAAGGTTATCATCTTCATCCCCATCGATTCTAATTCCATGCGCATCTTTTGATCCTGCACATACATCTTGCCATTGCTGACGATCGATTTGTTATCGGCGCCGGTCATGGTCATCACCACATCATAAGACATACCTTTCACTTGGCTGGCCGATTTCATAATACTGCTCAGGTCGCTGCTAGCCGGGGCTTTAGCCTCCGGCTGGGATTGGGTAGTTGGAGTGGTGGGTGCATTGGGTGCCGGTTGCTTGCTGCCGCAGCCGACTAATCCAGCCACCATAAACACTCCCACTAATAGTACTGCCAACCATCTTCTCATCCGCCTGCCTCCTCTTTCATGATTTTATCGCCTCAACCATCCTGTAATTATAACCATCCTTATATTAATACGTTGGCTCAGTCTGCTGATATACTGCCGGCATCAATCTGGACATCATTATCGTTTGGATTCGGGCGCAGGTGATACCCCCCCGCGGAGGAAATAAGGCTTAGTCAAACCCTGCCGGAAGGCTTCCTTGGCGGCCGGGCTGGAGTCTATCCGGTACAAGCGGTTTCTATCGGTCTGGTCATACCAGACCGCGATCCGGATATAGGGATAAGTACGTAAGTAATTCATGGCTTGCTGGATCCAGGCGGCTTTATCCCCACCCAGTTCACTGCAGGCGAACTCAGTTATGATTAGGGGTTTGCCCGGGTAGCGGCGCAGGTAATCAGTGTAGACGGGATAATATATCGCGTTGAAATCCCTCCAGGTCTCTCCCGCAAAACCAGTGCCGTTGTTGTAACCGGTCAGCCCCACCCAGTCCACATAGTCTGCCCCGGGATAATAGAGCTCGGCGCGGTTCCATTTAAAATCAGGGAAAGCCCGGTCGTGGGGATTCCACACGAAAATGGCGTTGTCAGCCCCCTGTTCCTGGAATATTCGGTGGATGCGCTGCCAGGCCTGGATGTATAGATCAGCATCCTTGCTGTAGAACCAGGCACACCAAGGGTCCCAATCCCCATTCATCTCATTGGCGAAGCGCACGAAGATGGGATTTTCCACCGCCTTGACCTGGCGTGCCCATTCAGCCAGGTAAGCATCAAATTCTCCATTGACGATATTAGGAATTATGACGCTGCTCAATCCCTCGTCGATGACGGGAGCCAGAGTCATCATCATCATCCGGCTATCGCCGTAGGTTTCTGCCACTATCTGGCCCGGGAAGGGTTTGTAGAATTCAGTGTAGGTCATGACGAACTCGAACTTATGCCCCAGGGATTGCTCATATTGCTGGTAGGACTCAATCGCCTGGGGGTAAAAAACGTTGGGATGGAATAGGGGGTGAAAAATACCCCACATCATTTGGTCTTTAGGGATGTTCATCTGCATGGTGGGACCCTTGATTGTGATGTCCTGGAGCGGCGGATATTCGGTCTGGGGATATTCGGGCACCACTGGCTGCACCTGGAAACTGCCCAGGATGCTGTCGAAGACAGGATTGTAACGGGAAAAGTTCTCAGCATTGGTCTTGAGGATCATGGTGTATAACTGATCTTTGAAGATCAAGTTAATCTCCCGGTAAAGATTTAGATCATCCGGCACATTGTATAGCCGGGGCCGCTCCCACATGAGGCGAAAAGCGGGGATACCATTGACTGACTGCCAGTTGCAAGCCTTCAGGGTCACTCCATACTGCTGCTCCAAAATCTTCTTATTGCTATAGTGAAGATAATCGGAGGCGGAAATACCATCCAGGGGCTGCATGTAAATCTTGATGGCCGCCTTCTGGTCGGCAGCGGTCAGCCTGGTCATGGTGCCCCTTTGAGTGTCGTCGATTACCCAATCGCCCGGTACCACAATACGATATCCATCCAGGCTGTTATAGTAGCTGACTCTTTCGGGCATAACCGTTGCGACTGCTGCCTGCACCTCATCAGACTGTTTATGGAATTTTTCCATATCCTCGGCATCCATCGCTGTCGAACCAGGTAAAAGCAGTATTAACGCCAGCAAAACAGCCAAGAGATACCTGCTCAATATCAATCACTCCCCCGGGATTTTTTCTAGCATTCTATCTTCGCGGTCCCGGTTACGATTCCCTGCCTGATTTTTATAAAACCTGGTACAAGTAGATCTTCCAGGCCGAATCCTGGTGCTCAAACACTTTTTCCAAACCCAGCCCTATAGCCCCGGCATTCTCAATCTCCAAGGCGGACAAGATGTAGCGGCCTCCCATCGCTTTCAATTGGGCGGTATCGATGTCCAATCGCTCGATCTTGATGCCGCTGCCCTTGGTCATCATGCTGTTGTACATCAGCTTCTCCACGAATACGTAGCAGCGGGAACCACCCAGGGAATCGAAATAATCTCGGTAGAAAGGGCTCTTCTCCAATTCCGGGGCGATTATCCGGCGGAACTGGTGCTTATACTCCAGGGGATAATTGCTGGCATAACCGTCCAAGGTATAGAAACCATTATAGAGACTGATGCTGGGATGGATGCCGATGCTGACCACCCGGTAGTCTGGCTGGGGGCGGCCGATATATTCCTTTATCTCCTGGAACTGCTGTTCGGCGAAGAATTCCCGGTAGGTGGGACTGCCTGACTTCTTCTCCACCATAGCCGGA
>JAQVXF010000006.1 GCA_028709355.1 Syntrophomonas sp. | reverse complement strand
AAGGTTTGTCTGATCAACATGGTCTTTTAACTATTCTAGGTCCCGTTGCTGGGAAGATCCATTTCCAACCCGATGCCCAGGTTTACTTTTACCGTCCATAAGTAATATAAGTTCCGCCTGCACCAGCAAATCCAATTATCCGGAATAGATGAAGCCGGTATCTTATGCTTTAAAGTGGCATTATGGGGCTCATGTCCGCCACCAGTTGAGAGTCAAGGCTTGCCGCGATAGTCAGAAGTGGGTTGATGCCAAACCGCGCCTAAATAGGGTTACCCAATTACTGAAGTGACCCTGTTTCTATAACTTATTTATATATTTTTTTTTATAGGAAAGTTTCTAAAATAGAGTAACTAGGGTACTTGGGTAACCCTTTTCATTGCCAGTTGAAGAGCTTTAGGGGCGAGATACTGAATAGGCGCCCAGTGCTGTAAGCGCCATAGGAAGGGTGATTCAGGGTGGCTGCGGACAGCGGATAATCGGGGAAGCGGGCAGAATCTATTTTAGACCGGTTGAGCTTCTCGGCGGGTCATCGAGCTGATCGGGCTAAAGAAATAGTGCTATAATAAATTTAGCCGTTGACTAGGAGGCCGGTTATATGCCTACCATTAGATCCAGTACCGTCTTAAGGAATAGTTACAATGAGATTTCCACGCTGTGCCGTGAAAGCAAGAAACCGGTCTTTATTACGAAGAACGGGCAGGGGGATTTGGCGGTCATGAGCATCGAAACTTATGAGATGCTCCTCCGCCAGATCGAGCTGTACGAAGTGGTGGTGCACGGCATGGTGGCGGTCCAGGAGGGAAGAAGGCCTCCGCGTGAAGATGATTTTCGAGCCATCATGCGGGAGTTGGCTGAATTAAGGGTGCGGCGCTGACGGGCGAGCCATAATTACGCCTATAAAGGGAAAGGGAATATGTGAGTCTACGGCAAAGAAAAAGGCAACAAATCAAAAAATTGGTTGACGTACTGTTTGATAGCCAATAAAATAATCATATCCGAAAGTAACAGGTCACAAAATCTATTACTAGAAGGAGGTGTTGCGGAAAGAGCGTGCGGGAAATCTGGTGCCACGGTCAATCCCTTGGACAACACCTCTTTTTGTGTTGGAGGAGGGAAGTAGCTTAAGGTAAGGATCGCTACATATATTGAGACAACTCGTTGTTTCATAAGCATCAATGAATCCTCACCCTTACCCTTAAGCTGGATTGGTAACCGAATAACAATTTAAAAAACGTAAGGAGGATTTCAGATGTCAGGACATGGAAGCGGATGGGCTAATCCAGCCCCGGCTGGGCTGATTGCATTGGCAGTAGCATGCTTTATATTTTTTGCGCTACTAGCAGGAAAGGTTAAAGCATCTTGCTTGCCCCTCATGGGTTGTTGGTTATTAGGTGGTTTCGTAGTCCAGTTAGTGGTTGGTTTGATTGAACTAATGGAGGGTGCTCTCACCGGTGGTAACGTATTCCTGTACTTCTCAGCTTTCTTCATGCTGGTCGGTGGTCTTGAAATGCAGCTCAAGTTCTTCGGCGGCAAATTTGGATGGGGCCTGGATGCAACTATCGACGGCTGGGCTTGGTTGGCATTGTTTATCTCCCTGCTGTTCATTCAATTCGCGTACTATAAGCAATCCACAACCGTGATGGCCATTCTGTTGCTATCCTTGGTAATCGCAGTCTTCTTCGTAGCCATGATGGACGGCGGATGGCTGGGAGCCCAGTATAAACCCATCGCGGCTTACGGACTGTTGATTTCCGGTATCTGCGGACTGTATCAAGCCTGTGCGATTATCCTCAACGCTGCTTTCGGCAGGACCGTGATGCCGTGCGGAGGACCGATCCTGAAGTAACCGACGCAGAGCAGTGCAGTCGTTGTTCCTTGATTTCTTATCCACACCTATTAGACATCATAAAACTTAAGGAGGTCTCGCGCAGCGGGACCTCCTTTAATGTGCTGGGAAGAACTGGCCGGGCAATCGAAACAAGCGCTTGGGAATGAATCGTTGGGTACTTGCAGGTGGTGGGGATATACGGTAAAATACTATAGTCGTCAATAAACCAGCAGGTGATGGTGACTGACAGCTGTATAAGTCAGGAGAGGTGGCTGAGCTCGGCTGAAGGCGCTCGATTGGAAATCGAGTAGGCGGCTAATACCTGCCTCGCGGGTTCGAATCCCGCCCTCTCCGCCATTTTACTTTGCCCATAAGATTTGAGAAAAACCAGGTCAGACTTCAGGCACATTTCAGCAACGGTTGGGATGTGTTTTTTCATGGAGAGCGATTCTTAACCTCGTAACATGTAGGTGGGGATCTTTATATACTGACGAAGGGTTTGGTTGGGCATCACCAGGTCGAACCAGGGAGAATTAGCCGGCAGGGAGAATCCTATACGGGAGGGCAGGCCACGGGGATAGAGCCTCACTTGATTGGCGCTGGAATCCAATATGGAGCCGCTGGCAGCGACAATCTGGCTGTCGCGCATCACCTCTGCGAAAATTTTAAGTACATCCTGCAAGTCTGAAACAATCATATAATCCCATACATTTAAATAGCTGTCGGTGTTGTGAGCACTTAGTTGCTTTAGGGTCAGCTCATCGACGTCTTCGCCGACGCCGACCAGAATGAATCTTAAGGGAGGGCGCTGGTTGGAGGACATCTCATCCGCTAGTTGGGTGGTATATCTCTTTACCTCGGATAAATCATCAATTCGTCCATCGGTGACGAACACCACCAAGCTCAAAGGAGACTTTTTGAAATGATCTGTATAATACTTAATAGCGGGGAGTAAAAGGGACTTATCTCCGAACATCATGCGGTCAGGCCCGTCTATAGTGAGGCGGGCAGCTTCATTCGCCTTGATATCACCCACCGTCTCCACTTCGCTGCCATTGCCTCCGCCCCAATAGGTCAAGTGGGTGGAGCCGTCGCAGGCTATGTTGCTGGCCAGATAGGTTATCAGTTCGGGGGCTACGAAATCGAGAGTGTTGGGAGATAGACGAATCAAGCCCCGGTCCAGGGCATCCGTCACGGCTGGCCGCTGCAAGCATTTAGTGCGCCGCCCGTCGCGGCTCTCCGAGCTAACCCACCCCTTATTCTGGTAGTCAGCATAGAATTTGTAGGGGATACTGCCTATCACCCGCCGTCCATACTCCGCTCTCATGGAGGCGCTGGTGTCCAGCGCCAGACCGGTCTGCCAAGCCCGGTTGAGGCGCCGTTCCGTCTGCCCTAACAGGGACATCTGAATATGGAATACATCACCGCGCTTGCGGACCGTAACGTTACTTGACTCCGGGACGGTATCTTGTGCGGCGATGGTGAAATCTATATTACTTATCTGGGCGATTGCGGACAGATGTTCATCACTGGTCATATAATGCCTCCAAATCAGAGATGCCAAGGAAATCAGAAGATAGAACGGCTGATAACATTATTCATCAACAGAATGAATGTCGCTCCTGCTTCAAAAAGGGGGCGGGGAAGTCATCACCGAATATTTTATCATGAGTAGGGCATAATTAGGTGAGCGGAATTGGCAGGACATCCGCCCTGCCGGGTTGATTCCGTGCAAATGTTGCCCCACTACATGGGCTGGCGCATAATACTGCCGGCGGTAAATATTATTATTAGGCCAGTTAGGCGAATGTATAAGCTGAACCATTTGATACCGATTCGCTCATAATACTTCAGATCCATCGTCCCCGCCGGGTAGATTATTAAGATGATGCCGATGAAGGCTAGCACAACAGGGGTGATGGTGCCCTTGAAAATTGGGTTGGCAGACACCACCTGCATCAATATCGCTCCGAAAAAGGCCAGCGTCCATATCATCAGGATGGTCCTGAATCGCGGCACCCAAAGATTATGGGAATCGATAAATTTGTGGATACTCTGTTTGCAGCCTTCCGAGCAATAAGGCAGCTCGCGAGTGTGGCGGGATCCCTTATCGACAACTCGTATCGCCGTTTTTTGGCCGGAGGATTGCTTCTTACAGTATGAACATCTTGCCATATCTAAGCCTCACTTCGGTTTGAAATAGAATATTTAACCGCCCGCCAAGGCGATAATGTAATTATAATGATATTAGCCTCCAAATGTACATGATTCAAGGGCAATCGATCTGAGTGCCACTGGTTAGGAGCCAGCGGATCTGGGAAATTTGACACTGCCCCGGTAAAATGGTAAAAAGAGCAAAGGCCAACGGAGCCCGGGACCGCATTGGGAATAAGCTTCGGACGTGCCGAAGGGGGCTCCTAAATTTGAACAAAAACGAGGAGATATGGGCATGACAAGCAACGATCCATCCCTGCCGACGAATTTCATCCAGTCCATAATCAATGAAGATAAAGCAAACAACAAAAACGAGGGAAGGGTGCACACTCGATTTCCACCGGAACCCAACGGATACCTTCACATCGGCCACGCCAAGGCGATATGTCTCAATTTCGGTTTGGCTGCCGCCAACCAGGGATTGTGCAACCTGCGGTTTGATGATACCAATCCCAGCAAAGAGGATCAGGAATATGTGGATTCAATCCAGAATGATGTTAAATGGCTGGGTTTTGATTGGGATGACCGCCTTTTTTATGCTTCAGATTACTTCGCCCAACTGTATGAATACACGTTGGGCTTGATAGAATCTGGGGCTGCCTACGTATGCGATCTGAGCGCCCAGGAGATAAGAGAATATCGGGGGACGCTGACCGAGCCAGGTAAAAATAGCCCTTATCGCAATCGCAGCGTTGAAGAGAACCTGGACCTCTTTAAAAGGATGAAGGCGGGAGAGTATCCTGATGGGACCCGGGTGCTGCGCGCCAAGATCGACATGGCTTCTCCCAACCTCAACATGCGTGATCCAGTACTCTATCGGATATTGCGGGCAACTCACCACCGGACTGGCGACCAATGGTGTATATATCCCATGTATGATTATGCCCACCCCGTTTCTGATGCCTTGGAGAGAATTACCCATTCCATTTGCACCCTTGAATTTGCTGACCACCGCCCATTATATGATTGGGCACTGGATAAGGTCGATTATGCTGTTGATGCAATGGGCCGCCCCCAGCAGATAGAATTCGCCCGGCTGAACCTAACCTACACCGTGATGAGCAAACGCAAACTGCGTGAATTAGTCATGCAAGGTTATGTAAATGGGTGGGACGACCCGCGCATGCCTACTATATCAGGCCTGCGGCGGCGTGGATATACGCCGGAATCGATCCGGGACTTCTGTGACCGCATCGGGGTAGCCAAACGGGATAGTATGGTGGACATAGCTTTATTGGAACACTGTATCCGCGAGGACCTCAATCGAAATGCCCCCAGAGCTATGGCTGTGTTGCGCCCCCTGCGGGTGATCATCGATAATTTTCCGGAAGGTCAGGTGGAGTGGCTGGAGGCAGAGAACAACCCGGAAAATCCGGACATGGGGACCCGGCTAGTGCCTTTTGCCCGAGAAATCTTCATTGAACAGGAAGATTTTATGGAGAATCCACCCAAGAAATATTTCCGCTTGTCACCGGGAGTTGAGATACGGCTGAAAAGTGCCTACATCATCAAGTGTGAACAAGTAGTGAAGGATGGCAATGGCTCGATAGTGGAGGTGCATTGCAGCTATGACCCGGAAAGCCGCAGTGGCGGGGCCACCAGTGGCAGGAAGATAAAAGGGACTTCTCATTGGGTTGCGGCGGACCATTCTGCTCCAGCTAAGGTAAGGATATATGAGCACCTGTTTACAACCGAGAATCCCGATGGCTATGATGGCGAGGCTGATTATAAAACCCAATTGAACCCCCATTCGGAGCAGGTCCTCCAGGAATGCCGGATCGAACCCAGTTTGGCAGCAGCGCTTCCCGGGAGTCGATTCCAGTTCCTGCGGCAAGGCTATTTCTTTTTAGACCCAGAGGAGAGCAAGCCGGGGCAGCCAGTGTTTAACCGGATTGTATCGTTGCGGGATACCTGGGCCAAGATTCTTAAAGGGAGTTAACTGCCGGGGTGCGAAAAGTGAAGACGCAGGGAGTATAGAGAGCAGGGTAGGTGATCAGGCCCGAGGCCCAAACGACGATGTCGAAGGCGGAGGGCTTTTTAGGTGCAAAGGGTTACGGGTGAAATAATTGGAGCCAATTAGTATAATAAAGAATGGGAATTCAACAGGAAAGAGGCTCCGTTAAGGATGCAAATACATATTCTGGCAAGTGGCAGTACTGGCAATTCTATTCTGGTGGAAATGGGGGACAGAAGGTTATTGGTCGATGCCGGCATCAGTTGCCGGAGGATCGAGAGAGGATTGGCAGCCGTCGGGATGCAAGTGGGTGATTTGGATGGAGTGCTGATCACCCATGAACATCATGACCATATTAAGGGTGTGCCGGTTTTAGTCAGAAAACATCGGGTGCCTATCTATGCACGTCCTGCTACTTGGCAGGGCATGCCAGATGGCGACAAAATCCCCACTGAATGCCGCCGCGAGATCGGTGAAAAATTGGAATTCGGGTCCTTGCAGGTGGTGCCATTTCCGATATCTCATGATGCCGCCGATCCGGTGGGGTATAAATTCTATCACCAGAATCTCAAATGGGTTGTAGCAACTGACCTGGGAATGATAAATCGTCCCCTCGCGGAAGCTTTAGCCTATTCAGATTTGGCCGTGCTCGAGTCCAATCACGATCTGGAGATGCTGCAGACCGGACCGTATCCTCATTTTCTTAAACAAAGGATTCGCGGGCAGAAGGGGCACCTATCCAACCATGAGGCCGGATATCTGTTAGCACGGATACCGAAAGTGCGCTGCATGAAGGTATTCTTGGCCCACCTCAGCCAACAGAACAACCTCCCACACCTGGCCGAACGCACTGTAACCGATGTACTGCGCAGCCATGATTGTGCAGTGGGTAAGGACATAATGCTGTACCGCACCTATCCTGACCGAATCGTGAGCCTGGTCAGATAGTTACCGAGGGTTTCCATCAAGGGATAAGGTTGTCGGCAGCAGTTGTGCGAGTGCCTTTACATTAAGAACCATGCTGTCAGTAATTGCCAGTCCGACTGACTGCACGGAGTTTTTCCCATCAATAAGCTGCCTAGTTGTGGTTCATAATTGAAAGTCGATTCTGATGGGCGCGAGCCGGCGGAACCGATAGGCGATAAGGATCAGTCTTACAGTCTTACTAAAAGGAGGTTCCCCATGGATCCGATACAAAAGCTGAGGGATGGCTTGGACCGATTGGTTGCAGCCGCACTAGGCCAAACCCAGGCAACCGGATTGCTGCGATTTGAGCAGCAGCCCGAATTTGTGATTGAGGTACCGCGCGATGAAGGGCACGGTGATTTTTCGACCAATGCAGCGATGCTGCTGGCTCGCCAAGCCCGCATGGCTCCGCGGCAAATTGCCGACATAATTATATCCCAGATGGACCTGGGACTAATGCCGGAAGTCGTTAAGGTTGAGGTAGCCGGCCCTGGATTTATCAACTTCTTTGTGGATCAATCATGGCTCTATGAATTACCGGCGGTGGTTATAGGAATGGGTGATCGCTACGGCAGCGGACCGCACCAGAACCAAAAAGTGCAAGTAGAGTTCGTCAGCGCCAATCCTACTGGTAATCTGCATATGGGCAATGCCCGGGGGGGCGCGATTGGGGACAGCCTGGCCAATGCCCTGGACTTTGCCGGTTATGATGTAGAACGGGAATTCTATATAAATGATGCGGGCAACCAGATAGAGATATTCGGCCAATCCCTGGAAGCGCGGTATCTGCAGTTAATGGGGGCCAAGATCGACTTTCCGGACGAAGGCTATGCGGGGCAGGATGTGGTTGATACGGTTAAGAACATTATTCGCGAACACCAAGACCGCCTGCTGCAAATGGATTCTCTTCAACGACAGGCGCTTATTGTAGATTTTGCATTAAAAGAGAAATTGACCTACATCAAGAACACCTTGGCCAACTTCGGTATCAACTACGATGTATGGTTCAGTGAAAAGGATCTGCACGAATCTGGACAAGTTATGAAGATAATCGAAGAGCTCCGCCAGCGGGGTTATATATATGAAGAAGAGGGTGCCTGGTGGTTTAGGTCGACTCTGTTTGGCGACGAGAAAGATGAGGTAGTGGTGCGCGCTAACGGTTTGCCCACCTATTTTGCCGCTGATATCGCCTACCACAAGAACAAATTTGAACGCGGGTTTGACAAGGTCATCAACGTGTGGGGCGCCGACCATCACGGACATGTGAGCCGGATGAAGGGCGCCATCAAGGCGCTTGGCTATGACCCAGACCGCTTGGAGATACTCTTGATGCAATTGGTGCGCTTGTACCGCGGGGGGGTAGTAGTCCGGATGTCCAAGCGTACCGGCACCACCGTATCCTTGGATGAGCTGATCGAGGAAGTCGGCAAGGATGCGGCCCGGTTTTTCTTCGTGATGCGCAGTCCAGACAGCCAGATGGACTTCGACCTTGATCTGGCTAAACAGAGGAGCCAGGACAATCCAGTTTATTATGTACAATATGCCCATGCACGCATCCAGAGTATTTTCCGCCAAGCGCGAGCGGCAGGGTTCGAAATAAAATCTGCGGCTGAGGTTGACTATAAGGTGCTGGGCCCAGAGGAGATGCAGATCCTGCGCCGGATAGCCGACTTCCCTCAGGAGATTTCGGTGGCGGCTCATACTATGGCACCGCAAAGGATCGCGCGCTATTTACTGGATCTGGCGGGGCTGTTCCACAGTTTTTATAATCATCAGCGCGTTTTGAATGAAAACCGTCCCCTGCAGGACGCACGCCTGGTGCTCATGGAAACCATTCGTATCACTATCAAAAACGGATTAAGAATAATCGGTGTTTCGGCACCGGATCAAATGTAGGAGGGATCATATGCAAGGCAGGAAAAAAAGTGAAGCTGATTGGGCCCTGGAGATACTATCAGAACGCAAGGAACCGGTCTTCTATGCCGAATTGACCCAGGAGATCGCTGACCGGATGAACCGGCCGAGTGATGCTGCCACCCTTACTTCTATTTATACCCGGATAAACCTCGACAATCGGCTTATATATCAGGGTGACGGGTACTGGTATTTCGATTCCAGCAAGGTTTATCGAGAGGTGTAACATGAAGATTTGGTGGCGGGGACATGCCTCATTTATTATCGAAACAGCCGGGAAGAGAATAATCACCGATCCCTTCAATGATAAGTTAGGTTACCCTATGGCCCCCCTGACAGCCGAATTGGTTACGGTAAGCCACGAACACTGGGATCATGATGCGGTAGAGACCATTCAGGGTCACCCCCAAATAATTAGGGGGACCGGCACCACCACCTTGGATGGGATTACTATTCAAGGAATAGCTTCATTCCATGATCACAAAGGAGGCCGGGAAAGGGGCCCCAATACGATATTCAAAGTTACGGCGGAGGATTTGCGACTGGTCCATCTCGGTGACCTTGGGCATCCGCTAACCGCGGTACAGTTGGAGGAGATTGGCGCCGTTGATATCCTGATGGTGCCAGTGGGAGGCACCTTTACGATTGATGCCCGAGAAGCATTGGCATTAGTGCAGGAGCTCCAGCCTAAAATCGTGATACCGATGCATTTTTCGACCCCCCACTTATCATTTAGCCTGGCTCCTCTGGAGCAGTTTACATCAGCTTTTGACCAGGTGATCAAGAAACCGAGTTTGGAAATTGGTCGGCAAGATATAAGCGACCATCTTAAAGTCATCGTGCTTGATTATCTTTCCGGTTGACCGGCCTGATTTGATAGCGGTAGAATTCAGGGGGTTAGGATACGATTGGGGAAAGAGGGGGCGAATACGTGACCAAGTATGTCTTTATCACCGGAGGGGTAGTTTCCTCTCTCGGGAAGGGCATTACCGCCGCGTCTCTGGGTCGGTTGCTCAAGAGCCGAGGTCTCAAAGTGGCCTTGCAAAAGTTTGATCCTTATATTAACGTGGATCCGGGCACCATGAGTCCGTATCAGCATGGTGAAGTATATGTGACTGATGATGGGGCAGAGACTGATCTGGACGTCGGCCATTATGAAAGATTTGTTGATGAAAACCTGACCCAATTCTCCAATTGTACGACTGGGCGCATATATCAGTCGGTACTGGACAAGGAGCGCCGCGGTGATTACTTGGGCCAGACCGTACAGGTAATACCGCACATTACCAATGAAATAAAGGACAAGGTCGTTGCTATCGAAAACAACGCCCAACCCGATGTGGTGATCACCGAGATCGGCGGGACGGTTGGCGATATAGAGTCCTTACCTTTTCTAGAGGCTATACGCCAGATGAAATCTGACCTGGGCAAAGACCGGGTCATTTATATTCACGTCACCCTTATACCTTATATAGAAGCTGCGGGCGAACTCAAAACCAAGCCCAGTCAGCACAGTGTCAAAGAGTTGCGCAGTATCGGGATTCAACCGGATATCTTGGTGTGCCGTACGGTTAAACCCCTGTCGGAGGATATCAAATCCAAGCTAGCCCTCTTCTGCGATGTCGATAAAGAAGCGGTGATTGAATTGCGGGATGCTCGTTCAATTTATGAAGTGCCGCTAATGTTGGCCCAGGAAGGGTTGGACCGGGAGGTGATAAAGAGGCTGGGCCTATCTTGCCCAGCGGCCGACCTGAGGGAATGGACAGAGATGGTCAGCCGTATCCAGCACCTGGATAAAAAGATCACCCTGGGTCTGGTGGGTAAATACGTTGAACTGCCCGATGCCTACCTTAGCATTGTAGAATCGCTGAAACACGCAGGTTTTCAATACAACTGCGAGGTCGAAATCCGCTGGATATATGCGGAGGATGTGGAGAAGATGGGGGCAGCCGCTCTCCTGGACGGTGTAGATGCGATTCTGGTACCGGGGGGATTCGGCGAGCGGGGGATTGAGGGAAAAATAGCAACGGCTGGCTATGCCCGGGAAACGCAAACCCCCTTCTTGGGCATATGCCTGGGGATGCAGTGTGCGGTAATTGAATTCGCCCGCAACGTCTGTGGTTTGACCGGTGCCAACAGCAGCGAGTTTGATCCACTTACGGCCCATCCAGTCGTAAACCTGATGGAGGAACAAGAGAATATCGATTACAAGGGCGGCACCATGCGCTTGGGAGGGTACGATTGTGATCTGGCTCCCGATTCCAAAGTCGGGAAAGCTTATGGGATGGCAGGGATAAAAGAGAGACATCGTCATCGCTATGAGATCAACAACCGCTATCGGAGCGTTCTTGAAGATAACGGCATGAAGGTGTGTGGGATAAACCCGCAGAAAAATCTGGTGGAGATAATCGAGCTGACTGGGCATCCTTGGTTTGTGGGGTGTCAGTTCCATCCTGAATTTAAATCCCGCCCCAATCGACCCCATCCCTTGTTCCTGGGATTGGTCAGAGCAGCAATCAAATAGGTTGGGCGGGCGGGCCTGGACTCGCGGTTGTATATCAAGGATACAGGACAACTATCAAAGAAAACGGGAAGCTTTTGTAGCATAGGGAGAAGTTCACTTGTTTACTACTAGAATAATGGATAGCAAAGACAGAGAACGGTTTGATCAATTTGTCCAATCCCATCCCAAAGGACATTTTCTCCAGACCTGGGAATGGGGATTGGTCAAGCAGGGCATGGGGTGGGAGCCCCTGCCGATGGTGTTGGAAGAGGACGGTGAAATTAGGGCCAGCCTGCTTATCCTTAAGAAAAGAGTCCCCCTGCCTGTCTTAAACACCAGCATTTTCTATTCTCCGCGGGGACCGGTGGTTGATATAGATAATCCGCAACTGTGCCAGGAACTTTTCGAAGGAGCCGAGCGGTTGGCTCGCCAACACCGGGCGATATTTCTCAAGATCGATCCCGACGTCCCGATTACCAACCTGCCGTTCCAGCATACTCTGACCAAGCATAATTTTAGACGGAATGACACGGGGCTTGATTTCGAAGGGGTGCAGCCCGCTTTTGTTTTTCGTCTGGACATTACTCCGGAGGAGGAACAGCTTCTTGCCAATATGCATGGCAAAACCCGCTATAATATTCGGCTGTCCGCCAAGAAAGGGGTTACGATCAGAGCTGCCTATGGCAAAGAAGAACTGCCGGTCTTCTATTCTATTTTAAAGGAGACTGCGGAGCGGGACCGATTTCTGATTCGTGGTTATGAATACTTTGAGTTGATGTGGGACCAGTTGGTCGAGAAGGGGCTGGCGCAAATATTTCTGGCGGATTTTCAGGGGAAGGTTATTTCCGGGACACTGGCCTTGAAGTTGGGGAATAAAGCTTGGTATCTATACGGTGCCTCCAGCAATGAATACCGAAATGTGATGCCTAATTACCTCATCCAATGGGAGATGATCCGTTGGGCCCGCACCCAGGGATGCACGCTCTACGATTTCCGCGGGGTGTCCGGTGATCTTGACGAAAACAACCCGTTGTATGGTCTGTATAGGTTTAAAAAAGGATTCAATGGTGAATTAACTGAATTTGTTGGAGACTGGGACCGGGTTTATTCACCAGGCCTCTACCTGTTGTGGACCAGAGTGCTGCCATTATATCGGAAATTGGTGCGGAAAAGGTCCGGGATGGACACTTCCCGGGGAGGGGATTGAAATTCGGCGACCATGGATAAGTGGATTGAAATTGATATCAGTGCCATCGAACAGAATCTGAGAGAAGTGCAGTCGCGGCTTGAGATGGGGACGCGCTTGATAGCGGTCATCAAGGCCAATGCCTATGGACAAGGAGCAATAGAAACCGCTCGCATCTTAAGTCGCCAGGGAGTGGATTTTTTCGCCGTAAGTTTCCTGGAGGAAGCCTTGCAGTTGCGACAAGCGGGGATCCAAGCCCCCCTGTTAGTGTTTAGTCCCGTCATCAGTCCCGACGGGATCAGGGATGCGATGAAGAATCGAATAGGCCTGACAGTTGCTTCGACAAACGATCTGGAGCTTATAGAAGAGGTATGCTCAGATGCTGTGGATGATCTCACGGTACATATCAAGATAGACACCGGGCTCGGTCGCTTCGGCTTGAACCAGGAGCAGGCGTTGCTGGTCTGGGGGAGACTGGCCAATATTAGCAATGTAGAGCTAGAAGGAATATATACTCATACCGCCGACCCTTCCTCCCCCGCATCGGCGGAGAAGCAATTCCAGCAATTTATGCAGATAGCTGACCGGCTCGAACAAAGCGGAGCTACCGTGCCCCTGAGACACATTGCTAACAGTACGGTCTTTTTACGGTCGCCGCATATGCACCTGGATGGGGTCAGGATAGGAACCCTGTTGACGGGACAGCATCCGGTGGGCGATTTTACGCAGCGCCTGCAGCTTCAGGAGCCATTTGCTTTTAAGACCCGGATCGTTTCATTGCGCAATTTGCCCCAGGGCAGTCGGTTAGGCTATTTTGGCACCTATTTGATGAGGACGCCAGCACAAGTGGCGGTCATACCAGTGGGATTTCATGACGGACTCGCGTTGGAAGTAGCCAATAAGCCGATCAATCTATGGGATTTGCTTAAGAAGCTGGCCAAGATAATATTGGGATACTTTGACTGGCCTGGTCAGGATATCCGCGTGACCATCGGAGATCAAAGTTTTCCAGTGCGGGGCAAGGTTTTTATGCAGATGGCGTTACTGGTTATTCCCCTGGGGATAGAAATAAAAGTCGGTGACGTAGTAACCGTACCGATCAGAAAAACATTAGCCGCCCATGACATCCCCAGGATTTATCTGGATAAGGGGACGTACTCCGATCAGGGTAATCGGGCCGCTGACGGCTAGCCTTTTGCGGCCGGTTAGGGCATAATTTGAAATGCGGCCAGGGTAGGCGGTATAATCTGGAAGGGAGTATATAGGAGGATTGGTATGACCGGGACGGTACTCATAGTGGATGATCAAAAAGGTGTCAGGCGCCTTTTGGAAGAATTGTTCAGGCGGGATGGCTGGCAGGTAAAAGTGGCGGGAGATGGTATAGAGGCCATGGATTCAGTGGAGGAGATCATCCCGGACTTGGTGCTCATGGATGTAAAGATGCCAAACATGAATGGGCTGGAAGCTACTCATGCTATTATGGCCCGGAATCCCAGTATCCCCATAATTATGATGACCGCTTACGGTGAGATTGAAGTGGTTCGGCAAGCCCTTGAAGCTGGAGTGAAACGCTGTATCAGCAAACCATTCGACATAGTGACCCTTAGGGACATGGTCAATGAATTGATGATAGATAGGGCGTCTTGATATATTGAATCCCCGCAAGTTACCAGGCTCAGCCCGGGATGCAGCCATCAAGATCTTAGGAGATAAGATACGGGTATGTGGCCGTTCAGGCCGGCCCTCATGGCTCTCTGGGGTCTATACATGCTGAAAGGAGTGTTCTTTTGCGGATTTTTATCGATTCTGCTAACATTGAGGAAATAAAGGAAATAAACGCTATGGGCTTCCTGCAGGGAGTTACCACCAACCCCAGTCTGGTTGCCAAACAAAAACGGGATTATCCTACGGTAATCAGAGAGATCTGCAATATCGTGGAGGGACCGATTAGCGCAGAAGTCCTGGCTACTCAAAGTGCCGACATGGTCCAGGAGGCACACAGCCTGTCTGCTATCCATCCCAATGTGGTGATTAAGATACCAGTTACCGAAGAAGGGCTGAAAGCCATTAAAATCCTGGCCGGAGAGGACATTCCCACCAATGCCACCCTGGTTTTTTCCGCCGCCCAAGCCCTTGTTGCGGCGCGATCCGGGGCCAGCTACGTGAGTCCTTTTCTGGGCAGGGTTGATGATACAGGAAATGATGGGCTTATCCTTCTAAGCGATATCGTAACCATTTATGATAAGTTCGACTTATCCACCCAAGTCATCGCTGCCAGCATCCGGCACCCCGTGCACGTCGTGGAAGCTGCCCGGATTGGTTCTCATATCGCAACTATTCCCTATAATATAATCAAGCAGTTGATCAGGCATCCTTTGACTGATGCTGGGATAGAAAAATTTATGCAGGATTGGAAACAAGCGTTTTAGGAAACAGGAGGGTTAATGTTGGAAAGAGAGTTAGCGCTGGAATTTGCCCGGGTCACAGAGGCCGCGGCGCTGGCTGCCGCGCGCTGGGTCGGTCGCGGCGACAAGGAAGCAGCTGACGATGCAGCCGTCACCGCGATGCGGGTCATGTTCGACACCGTATCTATTGATGGGATGGTTGTCATTGGCGAGGGTGAGATGGATGAAGCCCCCATGCTCTATATCGGTGAAAAAGTCGGCATCGGGGGGCGCCCCCAGGTCGACATCGCCGTCGATCCTCTTGAGGGGACCAATATCGTTGCCAAAGGATTAACCGGAGCAATAGCGGTGTTGGCCTCAGCGCCGCGGGGCTGTTTGTTGCACGCTCCGGACATGTATATGGACAAGATAGCGGTAGGTCCGCGCTGCAAGGGCCGCGTGTTCCTGGATGCTCCCGTTAGAGAGAACCTGAGGGAGGTAGCCAAGGCCTTGGATAAATCCCTGCGCGAGATCACGGTGGTCATACTTGATCGGGAGCGCCACCAGGAATTGATCGAGGAGGTTCGCCGCACCGGGGCCAGAATAAAACTGATTACCGACGGCGATGTATCACCAGGGGTCGCGGCCGCTTATCAGGATTCGGGCGTCGATATTTTGATGGGAATTGGTGGAGCGCCGGAAGGGGTTATCACAGCGGCTGCGTTGAAATGCATGGATGGTGATTTCCAGGCCAGGCTCATCCCCGATAATGATGAAGAGATCCGCCGCTGTCATGAGATGGGTATTAAAGACGTGAAACAAGTATTCACTATTGATGAATTGGTTAAGACCGAGGATGTGATTTTTGTGGCGACGGGAATCACTGATTCCTTCCTGTTGCAAGGAGTTCGTTACCTACCGGGACATGCCATCACCCAGACCATCGTCATGCGCAGTAAATCAGGGACCATCAGGTTTATTGAAGCCAACCACCGCCTCGACAAAAAACCTTTGTTCAGTGACCAACGCATCAAACTCCTGATGGATTAGCTTCGTGCTGCCATTTGGAGCCAGTCTTTTCCCAGGACTCCCCATTTTCACAAGTTGAATGTGCAGATAAACTGAGAGGAGCGAAAAATTGAATATTTCCGAATTGGAGAATAAGACCATACTGGAATTGTACCAAATTGCCAGGGATATCAATTTGGGCGGTTATTCCAAACTGCGCAAAAAGGAACTGGTTTTCGAAATCACCAAGGCCTTGACCCATTCCAATGAACTCCTTCAGGCTTCTGGGGTTCTGGAGATCATGAGTGATGGATACGGATTCCTGCGTCCTTTTGCTTATGTACCCAGCCACGAGGATATCTATGTTTCCCCTTCCCAGATCCGTAAGTTTGATCTGCGCACCGGGGATCGGGTGGGAGGCCAGGTCAGACCACCCAAAGACAGCGAGCGCTTCTTTGCGCTGCTCAAAGTCGAGGATGTCAATGGATTCCCGCTCGGGGATGCAGTCAAACGAATCCATTTCGATGCCTTGACCCCCCTATATCCCACCGAAAGATTAACCTTGGCGACTGAGTCCCAAGAGTTGTCCACTCGTCTGATAGACTTGGTCGCGCCGATCGGCAAAGGGCAGAGAGGTCTGATAGTCGCGCCACCAAAGGCGGGGAAGACCATGTTGCTGCAAAAGATGGCCCAGGGTATCAGTAAAAATCATCCCGAAGTAGAAGTGATTATTTTGCTGATAGATGAGCGCCCCGAGGAAGTAACTGATATGCAGCGTTCCACTACTGCCGAAGTGGTGGCATCGACTTTTGATGAGCCCCCGGAAAACCACGTAAAAATTTCGGAGATGGTTCTGGAGAGGGCCAAGCGATTGGTTGAACATAAAAGGGACGTAGTCATTCTACTGGACAGTATCACCCGTCTGGCTCGGGCCCATAATCTGGTGGTGCCACCCAGTGGCAGGACCCTGTCCGGCGGGATAGATCCAACGTCACTGGTCAAACCCAAAAGATTTTTTGGAGCTGCTCGCAATATCGAGGAGGGGGGCAGTCTGACCATAATCGCTACGGCCTTGGTAGAGACTGGTTCTCGGATGGATGAAGTAATCTTTGAAGAATTCAAAGGCACCGGTAATATGGAACTGGTTCTGGACCGTAAACTATCTGAACGCAGGATATTCCCGGCTATCGACCTCAAACGTTCCGGTACTCGCAAAGAGGAACTTCTTTTCAATAATGAGGAGATGGACCTGATGTGGAACCTGCGCAATGCATTCAGTGACTATAATTCCGTTGAGACTATGCAGATGATGATCGATTCAATGAAAAAGACCAAATCCAATGAAGATCTCCTGCGGGCCGCACCAATCATTTTTGGCAAAAGGGACTACTCGGCTCGAAATAACCGCCTATAATGGCAAGCGATCATTGCTGCGGCCTATTGCCGGGGACGATGAGGGGTCATCAGCGGCCCAACCCGGTTGAGTATGGAGTAATGAGTCTTAATAGCCAGCAAGCCGCGGGGCGGCTTTGATGCCTGCGCCAACAAACAACCCCTCATGGGAGGATTAGTTGGCTTGAGGCGGCTGACTCCAGCAGAAGCGAGGTGACCAACAATTATGGCAACGACGAAGCG
>JAQVXF010000137.1 GCA_028709355.1 Syntrophomonas sp. | reverse complement strand
GTACGTTCTTCATAGAGCCAGCACCATCTCCCTTCAGGTGATAAGAGAGCGTCTCTTATTGTGGAAACCCAGGAAGCTTGGTCAACCATACGTGTCCGGGAAGAAAAGCTAATCTGCAACCAATATTCTGGTGAGAAAAACCGTGGCTAGTTTGCCTTAAGTATACCACAGGACGGGGACTGGGTGGAAAATATTTGCTGCGAAATCGTCCTAACCACAACAGTTGCAGAGACATTTTGGGGGACCACTTCCATCCGGCTCAGTCGTCCCATTGGATCAGGAGAATAAGTTCATTAGAAAGCATGCCTATATAGATTTGATCATGGGCATAAAGCTTATCCCGTTCTGTTCCTGGACCTGATCAGCCTGGCGGGCAAATCCCATCTTTTCATATATAGATATGGCATACAGGGAAGAGTGAACCGTTAATTCATCGACATTCGGCTCCTGCCGCTGCATCTCTGTCAGGGCCATCTGCAGCAGGTTACCGGCGATTCCCCGCTGGTGGTATTGCTCCCCCACGAACAGCAGGGCGATGTGGGACAAACCCCGCAGCGCCATGACCCCAGCCAATCGCTCTCCGTCCCAGCAGCAATAGATGCGCAGACTCCCCTCACCCAACATCCAGCGGAGGTTATCAGCAGCGATGAAAGCCCGGAAGGTATTTATCCCCTCCTCTGGGTACAAAGGCGCCTCAAATTTCTCGAAAACCTCCCACACCAGATCTGCCACTACTTCTTCCTGTCCGGCTTGAAATTCGCAAAATCGCATCGCTTCGCCTCCACTTTGCGGAATTTATCTATGCCCTTCCTGTAAACATCATGAAATCCTGCGAGGTGAATGTCAATGCCTCCCTGGACCCTCAGAAGATCAGGCATATTCTGTTGGTATGATTGTCTGGTAAAATGGACTCAAAGGATCCAGACTGTTAATGAGACAGGGGGATGGCGAACATGCTGGTGGTAGGTATCGCAGGCGGCTCAGGGGCGGGCAAGACCACCGTGGCCCGCTCAATCGCCGATAAGTTAGGCATGGAGAATGTGGCTTATATATCGCAGGACTGGTACTACCTGGACCAGTCCCACCTGCCCTTGGAAGAGCGCAAGAAGATGAACATGGACCATCCCAACGCTTTTGACAACCAGTTGCTGATAGAACACCTGGCCCAGATGAGGGCTGGAGCAGTCATCGAAGTCCCTACCTACCTATACGGCCAGTATACCCGCGGCACCGCTACCAATCCCCTGGCGCCCCAGGCGGTGGTCCTGCTGGAAGGTATCCTGGTACTAGCCACACCCGAACTGCGGGAAGTGCTGGATTTCAAGATTTTTGTGGACGCCGATGCCGATATCCGCCTCATCCGCCGCCTGAAGCGAGACATCGAGGAGCGGGGCATCAGTTTCGAAGATACCATCAACCGCTACCTAGCAACAGTGCGTCCCGCTCACGAAGCCTTCGTGGAGCCCTCCAAGCGCTATGCCGACATTATCGTGCCGCGGGGCGGTGAAAACGACATTGCCACTCTCCTGCTGGCCGATCTGGTGGAGCATTATGCGGTCCACAAACCGAACCATCGCAGCAACCCGTAGCGTCTGCGCCGACTCAGCTCCACACTGGGATGCCGTTGTACCCATATCGGCGGTATAATCACTTCCACTCCACGTTATGCATCGGCAAGTCATGCGTCTTATGCCATACTATAGATAGACACTATTCGTTTTCCCGGGCTGGATGGCAGTCCAGCCCAACTTTTACTCCTCACGTCAGTAATATGGAGGTGACGGTATGGAAAGGAAGGTTGTTATCCTGCCCTGCAGCGGCATCGGCAAGCCTACGGGGGAAATCGGGCGCCAGGCCGCCTACCATGTAGTGCGGAAATTGCGCCCGGAAAAAACCGGGATGGTCTGTCTGGCCCGCTTGGTAGTCGATGATCCAGCAGCCATCGCTCTGCTGAAGGATAATTATGTTATCACCTTGGATGGATGCCCAGATGACTGTGCCAAAAAGAACGTGGAACGCTTAGGTAAAAGCGTAGATTGTGCGCTCCATGTGGCTGATCTGCTGGACCAGCATCCCGATCTGCACCCAACCGGTATCGTGAATCTGGGCGATGATGGTCTGAAGTTGGTCCAGTTGATGACCGATCAGGTCGTCTCCCAGGTTGACCAAATGATCGCGAGGGAGGATTAGAATATGGCTATGAATATAAATATGGGTAAAAAGCCTACCCGGGTAGCGATCGTGCCTTGTAATGGGGAAGAGCTATGCGAAGGCAGCCTGACTCGTTTGGTGACCCGCAAGATACTTGAAGAGAAGCGGCCCGGCCAAACCATTACCATGTGCATGCCCCTGTTCTCCACCGGCGACGAGAAACAACGCACCTTCACCCATCGCATCGCTACGATCACCCTGGATGGCTGCGATAAAAAGTGTTGTGCCAACTCAGCCGCCAAACAGCAAGGACGCCCTATCCACCCATTCGTGGTCAGCGAGATCCTGGAGCGTCACGGCGCTCAACTTTCCGGCGATCCTCAGAACCTGACCGATGCAGACAAAAAGCTGGTGGATCTATTGGCGGATGAGATCGTAGCTGAGGTTGACCGGATCATAGCCCAGAGTAATTAGAAAGGCAGTGATATCATGACAAAAATAGATATTAGACAGGCCCCTGGTTCAGACGACCCCAGCTGCTGCGCCCCGGTTGGCCGCCCTATAATCATGGACACCAAAAAGCACCCCATCACCATCGACTTCCTGTTCCTGGATCTAAGTGTATGCACTCGCTGCCAGGGCGCGGACACCAGCCTTGATCAGGCTTTGGCGGAAGTAGCTGGAGTGCTGGCGGCTACCGGGATTGAGGTTTTGGTTAACAAGATCAACGTCAACACCGCCGCCTTAGCAGAAGAATACCAGTTCGTCAGCTCCCCCACCATCCGCATCGATGGCCGCGATATCCAACTGGAGGTAAAGGAAAGCTTATGCGAATCATGCGGCGACTTGTGCGGGGACCAGGTGGACTGCCGGGTCTGGGTCTACCACGGCCAGGAATATACCGTGCCCCCCAAGGGGATGATAATCGAAGCCATCCTGAAGGCCGTCTATGGCGGGCAGCCCCCGCTTGAAAGTGCGGCTGTGCCATACGTGATGCCAAACAACCTGCGCCACTTCTACACGGTTATGGCCCCGAAGGAATAGCCCCCCGTCAGTCGATACGGCACAGGGTAAGTGTCCAAAGTCTCCTTTAGACTGGATTCGCTCCGCCAGAAATTGATCAAACCCGCCCTCTCGGGTGGGTTTAATTATTTAGTTGCCTAAACTAGCAGTTTCTTGATGTCCTCGACCGCCAGCACCTTGCCGGACGATTTCAGTTTATCATCGACCACCAGGGCCGGCGTCTTCATGACCCCATACTTGATGATATCCTGTATGTCGGTCGATTTTTCCACCGTGGCGTCGATGCCCAACTGTTTGACCGCCTCCTTGGCATTAACCTCCATCTTCTTGCAGTTCGAACAGCCTGGTCCCAAAACCTTGATATTCATATTTATTCCCCCTCAAAATATTGCCGGATTCAATCTGGTTTGAATATTCGCATTGACAGCTAGGCCCTCGCGTACCGCCGGATATATGATTATGCTCCAATGGAAATATCACCATTACACCTGCATTATAGTACTAAGAATGGTTGCTGTACAAATACCAAATGGGCGAATTTACAATGTCAACCGGCTACCTGTACTTCACCGGGACCAGCAGTATCGAAGCCGGTGAGTGCCGGGCCACCTTGTGACTTACGCTGCCCAGAAATATCTCCGGCACAAAACCGCGTCCCTGGCTGCCCATAACTACCAACTTGACACCCAGTTCAGGAATGAGTTGCAGGATTTGATCAGCAGCCCCGCCCTTCTTAACAAAGGTTTCTACCTCAACCGGCCCTCTTGCCAGCAATCGCTTTTTAAGACTCTCCAGTCCGGATTGCTTAACCGCAGCAGAATCCTGAGAACCATGAGCATCTGTGTCATCCAGGATATGCACGATGGATACCTTGTGGACCCCATCGGCCACCATCCCCTCCACCGCCTCGAAAGCGACATCGGCATTCAAGGAGAAGTCAGTTGGGAAAAGGACATGATTGCTCAAGTCGCAGCCGATGGTCTTGATACAGGACATCCTGCCGTTGGGATCAGGTTCCATCCTGATCATT
>JAQVXF010000136.1 GCA_028709355.1 Syntrophomonas sp. | reverse complement strand
GGCAGCATAACTCCTCCCAACAGGCCCCAACCCTTTAAGCCTATATTTTTACCCACATCCAGGTAGATGGGCAACACCGACCGGAAGCCGATCCCCAGGCTGACTACCATCGGCCACAATACCGAGTGGATGACGATAAAGATTATGCTGGCTTCGCCAATCCCGAACCACAGTATGGCCACCGGCAACAGCGCGATGCCCGGCAGGGGGTGGAGCATGGAGTTGAGCACCTCGACCAGGTTCTCCGCCAACGCCGACATGGTCGCCAAGGAACTGAGGATGACCGCCAGCAACAAGGCGATCACCAGGCCTTTAAGGATCAGGTAGAGGGAGTAAGCGGTCTTTGCGATCAGCAGGCCATTGGCGATACCCTCGACAAAGGCGTGGCCGATGGAGGTCACCGAAGGAAAGACGGCCGGGTTGAAGTAGCCCAGGCGGGCTACCAGTTCCCAGGCCGCCATCAGCAGCAGGACGAACAGCACCTTCTGCCCGAAGGCACCGCGGCGTTTATTAACGGCCATCGGTACCGCCATTCCTCTGCTGCAGCATCTCTATGGTGGATGGATCGCCATAGCGTTTACCGATGGCGGCCTCAATGTTTTCAAAAGCGATTTCAGAGAGCTGGCTGGGGACCTTGCTGATATAGCCGCTGCTCTTCATAAACTCGGTCAGGCCAATGATGCCGGCCGGGGTGGAACAATAATTGGTACCCGCCCAGGTCAGCGATTTATAGGTATCGGCCTCGCTCATATTGTTGAGAGGGGCCAGGATGGCAGCTGCCTCCTGGGGATGATTGTTGATGAAACTGACGGCCTCATCGAAAGCCGCCAGGAAAGCCGCATAGGCATTGGGATTGGCATCGTGAAAACGGGTGGTGGCGACCCCGAAGATAAAGGTGAATTCGCCGCCGTAGGCGTCTTCCCCGTCCAATACCTGGTGGATGCCGGGTGCGGCCAGCTCCTGGAAGATATAGGGGGGCGAAGAAAAGTGGGCGGTGACATCCTTCTTGGCCAGCAACGAGGTGACCGCATCGGGATGGGTCAGGGAGACCATCTGGTTATCCAGGGCGCGGGGATCGCCCAACTGCTGCTGGGCAGCCATCGACAACAGCATCTGCTGGATGCTGGCTATGGCCGGGGTGGCGATCTTGTCACTGCCGGTGAAATCCTGGAGGGTTTTGATGTTTTCTTTATAGGTGACCAGGGCCAGGGGTTGGCTGCCACAAGCGGTGGCTATCTTCCATTCCGCCCCCTTGTCCCAACCGATCAGAAAAGGGGATATGCCCATGAAGCCGATATCCACCTGACCGGTGACCATAGCGTCACGAATATTGGGGCCGGTCCCCATCTGTACCCACTCCACCTGTACCCCGGGCAGGTATTTCTCGAGCAATTTTTTCTCTTTCATGATATGTATCGGGGCATAGGCCAGTCCGAATTGGTTGGCGATGGTCACTTTACTGGGGCGGCTGTTCTGGGTGACCGCGCCCGGCTCCTTGCCGGCACAGCCGACGATACTGAGACAAGCCCATGCCAAGCTCATCAATAGAAAGAGCGCTATGGTTTTCCTGCCCATCTTCCAATTCCCCCTGCCATTAGTATAAATTAATACGATATTACCATATCCGGAATATAATCCAAAATCGATGGGGCCCCAGCTTTATTTCGACCAGTCACCCTCCCCGGCTCAGGTCATCCTCACCAGGTTGCGTCCCTCGGGATCCAGTATCTCCAACTGCTGATAGGCGGCTCCCATCCTGGCTTGCAAATCCTGCCGGCTATTGGCGACAGCCATTATGTAGCCCCAGCGGCTGGTGGCGCTGTCCTCGATCTCACTGATATGGGTCAGTTGAGGATAATAGAATTGGGCCTTGGCTATCCCCGGCATCTGTCGGATCTGCTCCAGCCCGCCCCAGCTTTGCACCTGACCCGGGTAGGCCATGATGAAGCGGGTCTCGGCGTAATGGGGATTATCCAGCAACCGGTAGCGTCGCAGGCCATCCAGATCGACAGATAGTCCCAGGGAAGCGTCGATGAGCATGTCTACCGGATCGACGCCGGTGACCAGGGGAATCAGCTCCTCCTCGTGCCCGCCGCCGATCCGGCAGGCTATCTCCACCAGTTGAGCCCCATGGGGAGAGATGATCACCTGGACATAGATCGGTCCCGCCGCGATGTTTAAGGCCAGCACTGTGCGCATAAGCAGGTCCTGCAATTCATCATAGTGGCTGCGGGTATAAACAGATGGAAACTGATGGGCGGTCATGATGCCCAGGCGAGGCTCCACATTCAATAACGGCCGGTCGGTAATGATCAGCATGTAGGGATGATAATCAACCACCCAGGCACTGATAGTGATCTCAGCACCGGGGCAGAACTGCTCCGCGATTATCTCCTCGGCACGGGTATGGCGAAAAGTCTCCCGCAGATAGGCGATGATACCGGGCTCACGATGCTCGAGCTTGAAGACCCCCCGCTGTCCCTGGCTGTCGATGGGCTTGACGACCACCGGGAAGACCAATTGGCCCAGCTTGTCCAGCACTGCGGCGGTCTGCTCCAGTTCTCCCCGGCCCACCAGCAAATATTCGCCGGAGGGCAGGCTATGATGGCGGAAGGCCTCTTTCATGTACTTCTTATTGGTAGCCCGCAAGGCGGTGGCGCTGTCGATCAGGTGGGGCAGGTTCAGGGCTTCTGCTACCCGGGCCGCGGTCAGCACCGGCTGGTCGGTTCCTACCGTCATGATCCCGTCCACCTGGTACTG
Source organism: Syntrophomonas sp. (assembly GCA_028709355.1). Classification (GTDB taxonomy): domain Bacteria; phylum Bacillota; class Syntrophomonadia; order Syntrophomonadales; family Syntrophomonadaceae; genus PHAA01. The sequence goes on along the minus strand of JAQVXF010000136.1, from coordinate 1,465 downwards.
GCGGGCCACCGCCACATTGCCCTCGATGTCGAAGGTGCTGGTCATCTCGGCAAAATCGGCCAGGGCTTTGCCAGGTGCATCGGGCAGGTAATCGGAAACTACCACCACGTGCCCCTTGGCCTTGGCTTTGCGGATCGTATTGATCTGGTTACGGCCTGCGCCCAAGACGAGAAGTCTGATCGCTATCACTCTCCATTACAGCTCGATGTTGCTAATCACATAAGGCTCCGGTTGGGGTTGCTTGCTCCGCCGCCAGCGGCGTCCATATTCCCAGCCCAGCCACAGGGTGACCAGGTCCAGTATTAATCCCATCCCTCCAACGATTACGGGCGCTGCTGGAGTCACCGGGAAGTTGGCCGGCCCGATTGGCAGCCACCGCCAAGCGGCCAGCAGCCATAATCCCCACAGCAGCGCCACCCATTTCCAGGGCAAACAAGAATAGTTGATGAGCAGGTTCCTGGTCATCAGCAAGGTTTTGCCTATGTTGTAATTACTGCGGCCGTATTGGCGCGGCTGGTGTTTCACTTCCACCTCACCCGGCCGGCGGGCATGGGTCAGGATCAAGGCCGCCATATAGACCGGGGTTCGTACTTGTGCCAACATGCGGTCCAGCAGTTCCCGGGTCATGATCCGGAAGCTGCTGCGTCTGATCCCGGCTGCCCTTGGGAAGATGGCGTTGACCAGGTTGTCGATCAACCGGCTGCCCCAGTTGCGGTAAACCTGGTGATGTTTCTCCCTGGGGATGCCGAACACCACATCATACCCGCTTTGTATTTTCTCCAGCAGCACCGGGATCTCCTCCGGCGGGTGCTGCAGATCGTCGTCGATGGTCACTATATAGCCCCCCTGGCTGTGGCGCAGACCGCATAGAGTGGCGTTGTGCTGGCCGGCATTGTGAGCCAGGCGGATCAGCTTCACCCGTGGATCGGACTGGTGGGTGGACTCCATGACTGAATAGCTGTCATCCCGGCTGGCATCATCGACCATGATGATCTCCCAACTGTCACCGCACCGGTCCAATACCGGAACCAGGCGGGCATACAGCTCGGCCAGGCTTTTGCCGCTGTTGAATACCGGCACCACCACCGAAATCATCATCACCCTACTCTGCCCCGTTCTTTTCCAGTTCCCTGAGAATTGCCCCCAGGTTCTGGCTTATGTATTCGAGCTCGGCCGGGCTCAGGTCGGGATAGAGGGGCAGCCGCAACAGCCGGCTGCTGAGGTCTTCGGTCACCGGCAGATCGCTGGCTTGGTAGCCCAGCCTGATGCCCATCGGTGAACTGTGCAAGGGGACGAAATGGAATGTGCTCTGGATTCCTCTCGCCGCCAGTTTATCCATCACCCAGTCGCGCTGCCGGCGGTTCCTAAAGATACAATAGAAGATATGGTAATTGGGCCCCACTTCTCCCGGCAAGTGGGGCAGACCCACCAAACCTGAATCCGCAAAGCCCTGCAGGGCATGAAA
>JAQVXF010000005.1 GCA_028709355.1 Syntrophomonas sp. | reverse complement strand
CAGGGTGAACTGGGGTCCGGGCAACGTAATGCAGAAGAGGCAGCGGTCCTGGGCGCCATAGCCCATGAGGCAGTCCATTTCGATGCTATACTTGAACAGACCGACTTGGGTCCAGGGAGGCTCAGTGTGGTGCTGTTAAAACTGGAATTGGAGGGAACCATCAGGGCTATGCCGGGTAATTATTATGTGCAGGTTTAGCAGACGATTGTTATAAGCATCTATACCATTTATAGTAGAGGATTTTGTAATAACTGACGAGGTGATATTTTGGCCGAGAATACTCTGGTTATCGTTGAGTCTGCCGCCAAGGCTAAGACCATTGGCAAATTTTTGGGCAGGAACTATCGAGTAAAAGCTAGTGTAGGACATATCAGGGATTTACCCAAAAGCAAACTGGGCATCGACGTGAGCAACAATTTCGAACCGCAGTATATAACCATCCGCGGCAAAGGGGAGCTTCTCAAGGAAATAAAGAATGAAGCCAAAAAATCCTCCCGCGTATTGTTGGCCACCGACCCTGACCGCGAAGGTGAGGCTATCGCTTGGCACCTGCAGCAATTTATCAAAATTCCGGACGGTTCCAAATGCCGGATTGAGTTCAACGAAATAACGGCTGAGGCCATCAAGAAAGCTATCAAGAATTCGCGGCCGGTGGATATCAACCTGGTCAACGCCCAGCAGGCGCGCCGGGTCTTGGACCGCCTGGTGGGATACAATCTTAGTCCCCTTCTGTGGAGTAAAGTGCGTAAGGGGCTCAGTGCAGGGCGGGTGCAGTCGGTGGTGGTCAGAGTCATCTGCGATCGGGAGAAAGAGATCCAAAACTTCCAACCGGAAGAATACTGGACCATTGAGGTGATTCTGTCCAAAGACGGCAAGAGCCGGTTTAACGCTAACCTGATATCCTATCGGGGGCGCAAGTTAGCCATTAAGAACGAGCTCGACCAGGTGAAGGCAACCGAGTATTTAAAGGGAGCCAGCTTCATCTTGAAGACCCTGGAGAAAAAGGAGAAGCGACTTAAACCCAAACCGCCCTTCACTACCAGTACCATGCAGCAGGAAGCTTCCCGGAGATTGGGTTTCTCGCCCAGTCGTACCATGCGTATTGCCCAGGAATTGTACGAGGGGTTGGAACTGGGTAAGAAAGGTGCCGTGGGTCTGATAACCTACCTGCGCACTGATTCGACCCGTATTGCCAGTAGCGCCCAGATTGATGCCATCGATTTTATCAAGTCCCAATTTGGAAGCACTTTTGCACCGCATACGCCCAATGAATATAAGAGCCGCAAATCAGCCCAGGATGCTCATGAAGCCATCCGACCGTCGGAAGCCACTCGCACTCCCGACAGTATCAAGGCGCACCTTAGCCGCGACCAGCACCGCCTGTACAAGCTGATATGGGAACGTTTTATCGCCAGTCAGATGGCGGCCGCCCGCTATGATACTGTCAAGGCGGAGATATCGGCCGGTGATTATGGATTGCGGGCCAGTTCATCACAACTGAAATTCCCGGGCTATAAGCGGGTCTACAATGACGAAGAGGATGAGGTGAAAAATCCGATCCCAGATATGAGCAGCGGTCATACCCTGCAACTGGAGGAGATACTGCCGGAACAACATTTCACCCAACCCCCGCCCCGCTATGCGGATGCCAGCCTGGTCAAGTTCCTGGAGGAGAGGAACATTGGCCGCCCCAGTACCTATGCTCCGATAATCGAGACCATAATCAAGCGGAGTTACGTGGAGCGCCAAAACAAGCAGTTTGTACCCACAGAATTGGGATATATAGTGGTTGACCTGCTCACTCAGCACTTCAGTAGTATAGTGGATATAGATTTCACCGCCAAAATGGAAGAAGAACTGGATCTTATCGAGGAAGGCCAGATGAACTGGAAAGAGGTCATCAAAGACTTCTATGTTCCTTTCAATGCAGATCTGGAAAAAGCCCAGGACCTGATCGAGAAAGTTGAGATCAAGGACGAGGATGCCGGCAAGGAATGTCCCCAATGCGGCAAGCCGATGGTAATCAAACATGGTCGTTTCGGAAAGTTTATCGCCTGTTCAGGTTTCCCTGATTGCCGCCATACTGAATCCATAAATGAAGAAGCGGGAGTAAACTGTCCCCTCTGCCAGGGACAGATACTGGCTCTTAAATCCAAAAAAGGCCGTCGCTATTACGGATGCAGCAATTATCCGGGCTGCAGTTTCCGTTCCTGGAACAAGCCAACCGGGGAGAAGTGCCCTGTTTGCGGGGACGCAATGGTCGAAAAGTACAGCAAACGGCAGGTGCAATCGATCTGTCAGAATCCTGAATGCAAGCACTTGGGAAAGACCAGTGAAGACATTGGCACCCATTAACATCATCGGGGGCGGCCTGGCCGGCAGTGAAGCCGCCTACCAGGTGGCTTCGGCCGGGATCAAAGTTAGATTGTACGAGATGAGACCGGGGAAGATGACCCCCGCCCACCGCTCGGGTCACCTGGCCGAGTTGGTCTGCAGTAATTCCTTGAAATCGGAGATACCGGCCACCGCTCAAGGTTTGTTGAAAGAAGAGATGGGGGGACTCGGCTCACTTATCCTGGAATGCGCTCAGCTGTCCAGGGTTCCGGCCGGATCGGCCCTGGCGGTGGACCGGGATTTATTTGCCCAGTTGATCACCGATCGGGTGGAGTCCCATCCCAACATCGAGGTAGTGCGCCAGGAAGTTGAGACCATCCCGCCTGATAATACTGTCATTATCGCTTCTGGTCCTTTGACCTCAAATGCCCTCTATAGAGAACTAGGCCGGATAACCGGTGAAGCAAACCTGTTTTTCTACGATGCCATTGCTCCCAGCGTGACCCTGGCCAGCTTGGATATGGACAAGGTGTTCAAAGCATCACGTTATGACAAAGGAGACAGCGACTACTACAACTGCCCAATGAGCCAGGATGAGTATGAGACGTTTTGCACTGAACTGGTGCGGGCTGACATGGTTGAGGGGCACAGCATCGATAAAAACCTGTTTTTTAGCGGGTGTATGCCCATAGAAGTGATGGGTCGCAGCGGGATAGATACTCTTAGATTCGGCCCGATGAGACCGGTAGGTTTGATTGATCCCCGCACAGGCAAGAGAGCCTGGGCAGTGGTACAACTCCGCCAGGAGAACCAGCAGGGCACTGTTTTGGGATTGGTTGGATTCCAGACCCGCCTTAAATGGAAGGAACAGGACCGTATCATCCGTCTCATTCCGGGATTGGCCGCTGCCGAATTCGTCAGGTACGGGGTAATGCACCGCAATACTTACATTAACAGCCCCCGGCTTTTAATGCCCTCCCTTCAGTTCCGAAAGAATTCAAGGTGGTTCTTTGCCGGGCAGATGACGGGAGTGGAAGGGTATATGGAGTCTGCAGCTACCGGCATCATTGCTGGTATAAATGCAGCGCGCCTCCATGTTGGGCGGGCTCCGCTGGTGATGGCGCCCCAGACCATGATAGGCGCCCTGTTGGCTTTTATCACCGATGCCAGCCAAAAGAATTTCCAACCGGTAAACGCGAGTTTTGGAATTTTGCCACCGTTGGATGAACAGGTCAAGGACAAGAAAAAAAGGTATGAAGCATATTTGCTCAGATCCCGCCAATATATGGAGGAGTGCAAGATCGTCAAGGAGAGGCATAATCTAAGTTGAGGAGGGAGAGGGGGTGACCGAGATGGGAGTCGAATCGGGCAGGGATACCAGGCTGGTGAATGAGGTCCCGGCGTTTTTGGCTTATCTGCGGGTTGAAAAGACCGCCTCCCCATTGACTCTGGTCAGTTACAGGACTGACTTGGATCAATACCTTGACTTCATGGCCGGTTTCAAAGGTATGGATAAGACTGCCGTCCCGGTAGCCTGCATCGACAACCTTACCACCCGCCAGTATATTGCGGAGATGTATCGACATGAGCTGAGCCGGGCTACCATCGCCCGCAAGATGGCTGCTTTGCGTTCATTTGTCAGGTACTTGTGCCGGGAGAACCTCCTGGACGGCAATCCGATCGTCAATATCTCCACCCCCCGCCAGGAGAAGAAACTGCCCCGGTTTCTATATCCCATGGAAGTCCGGATGCTGCTGGAGGCGCCGGACCCAAAGACCCCAGGGGGACTGCGGGACAAGGCCATACTGGAGACCCTATATGCAGCAGGAGTAAGGGTCAGCGAACTGGTAGGGATCAATCTCGATGACCTGGACCTCAGGGAAGGCTGGATCATGATCCTGGGCAAGGGCCGGAAGCAGAGATTGGCTCCGCTGGGTGCTAAAAGCAAACGCGCCATTGTCAATTATATGGACAGGGGGAGGCCGGTTCTGCTGGCCCGAAACAGTACCAGTAATCCGGCCCTGTTTTTGAACCGTTTCGGTAATCGGCTTACTGCCCGCAGTATCCGCAACATCATCAACAAATATGTGGAGCAGCTGGCTTTGCACCAGAAGGTCAGCCCCCACACTTTCCGACACTCGTTTGCTACCCATCTCCTGAACAACGGTGCTGACCTCCGCTCGGTACAGGAATTGCTGGGCCACGTTAAATTGTCCACCACCCAGATATATACTCACTTGACCAAAGATCGAATCAAGACCATCCACGAAGAAAATCATCCCCGGAGGTGACGTATTGTGTTCGAAGCGACGACGATAGTAGCGGTTAAGAAGGGCAGTCAGATGGCGATTGCCGGTGACGGCCAGGTGACCTTCGGCCAGAATGTGGTTATGAAGAATAATGCCGTCAAGATCAGAAAGATATATGAAGGCAAAGTCATAGCGGGTTTTGCCGGTTCGGTTGCTGATGCCTTCACCCTGTTCGCCAAATTCGAGGAGAAGCTCAAAGCCATGGGTGGTAACCTGACCCGGGCGGCGGTGGAGATAGCCAAGGAGTGGCGCTCCGACCGGATATTGCGCAAATTGGAAGCCCTGCTGATAGTAGCCGACCGGGATAAGATGTTTATAGTTTCCGGTAATGGTGAAGTTATCGAACCGGATGATGGCATAACCGCGATCGGTTCCGGGGGATCCTATGCTTTGGCGGCCGCCCGGGCTTTGGCCCGCTTCACCGACCTGTCTGCAGCGGAGATTGCTCATGAGGCACTGAAAATCGCCAGCGAAATATGCGTATATACTAATGACCGCATTAGCGTGGAGGTTGTTGAATAGACTGATCAAAAAGGAGATTTGAACTTGCATAATCTTACCCCCAGAGAGATTGTCGAGGAGTTGGACAAGTATATCGTGGGCCAACAGGAGGCCAAAAAAGCCGTGGCTATAGCCCTGCGCAACCGTTACCGGCGCAAGCTGCTGGCTCCGGAATTGAGGGAGGAGATTTATCCCAAGAATATTATTATGATAGGTTCGACCGGGGTGGGCAAGACAGAGATAGCCCGCCGCCTGGCCAAGTTGGTCAAGGCACCCTTCATAAAGGTGGAAGCCAGCAAATTCACCGAAGTGGGATACGTAGGACGTGATGTCGATTCCATGATCCGGGATTTGGTCGAAACCGCGGTGCGGATGGTCAAGCAGGAGAAGCTGGAAGAGGTCCGGGAAAAAGGGGCGGTGTTGGCGGAGGAAAGGCTTATCGACTGTCTTTATCCGCTGCCGACGAAACGGCCCGGTTATGGGAAGAATCCCCTGGAATTCCTGATGGGGCAGGTGCAGAGCAGTCCGCGCGAGGATGATGATCACCGCCGCCAGCTGAACGAGGCGGAGAGTCAAAGGGAAATCATCCGCCGGAAACTGGCCCGCAAGGAACTGGAAGACCAGATAGTGGAGATAGAAGTAGAGGAAAAGAACAATGCCTTCATGGAGATCATCTCTGGGTCGGGGGTAGAAGAGATGGGGGTTAATATCCAGGACATGCTGGGCGGACTCCTGCCCAAGTCCAGCAAAAAGCGCAAGCTCAAAGTTAGAGAGGCGCGCCAGATACTGAGCCATGAGGAAGCGATGCGCCTGATCGATACCGACGAGGCCAACCGTGAAGCCATCCGCAGGGTGGAGCAGGATGGGCTGGTCTTTCTGGATGAAATTGACAAAATCGCCAGCAAAGAAGGATCATACGGACCTGATGTGTCACGCGGCGGGGTACAGCGCGATATACTGCCGATCATCGAGGGGTCTACGGTTATAACCAAATACGGACCGGTCAAGACCGATCATATCCTGTTTATTGCGGCCGGGGCTTTCCATGTCAGCAAGCCTTCCGATCTTATCCCGGAGCTGCAGGGCCGCTTTCCAATCCGGGTGGAACTGGATAACTTGAAAAAGGAAGATCTGGTCAGGATCCTGCGTGAACCCCACAACTCTCTCTTGAAACAATATACCGCATTGATGGGGACTGAACGTTTGGAGCTGGCTTTCTCGGATGAGGCAGTCGAGTATATCGCTGAAATTGCCTTCGAAGTCAACGCCCGCACTGAAAACATCGGAGCCCGTCGCCTCCATACCATTATGGAAAAAGTCCTGGAGGATCTCCTGTTTGAAGCAGCTTATATGCAGGGCCAGGATATATTGATCGACAAGACATATGTGGAGACCAGGCTTGCTAAGATCGTCCAGGATGAGGATCTGAGTCGCTATATCCTGTGAGCGTATCGCGGCTGATGCGATCAACAATAAGTGCAAGCTGGCAGTTCAGGGCAGATGACACCCTAACAGATCGAGTCTAGGAGGTTCTTTTTTTTACTGGTGAACTGGAAAAGTTCTCTTGGGAAAATGAGATTGCGTGTTGCGCAGTATGCATTGCCAGCGGCAACAGGGAAGAATCACCTATCAGGTTCTCGCCGGCAATGTTAACTAATCATGAGGCGAAGTTAAAAAGAGGCTCTCCTTCGAGTCGGTAGATGACTCTGGGGACAGCCTCTTCTATGTGATTAGGGTGGTGGGAATCCGGTAGATCGCTGTCGGTTGCTAGACAATGCCTTGCTGCTGCAACTCCTTGATCTGGGACTCGCTAAAACCGACCCCCTGAAGGACGTCATCGGTGTCTTGCCCCAGAGCCGGGAAGGTCAGCTTGGCTACCCCTGGGGTGGCCGAAAGTTTGATGGGTACCCCGGTCAATGGTATGTCGCGCCCGGAGCCTTTGAAATTGGTCAGTTTCAGGATCATGTCCCGGGCTACCACCTGGGGATGGTTGCACATCTCCTCCATGGTCAGGACGGGAGTGAAGCAGATATCATCGGTGGCGAAGAACTCCACCCATTCATCTCGGGTCTTAGTTATCATGATCTCACGGATGTCTGACTGCATATCCGGTTGGAGGTCTGGCTTCCATTGGGTTTTGATGTATTCAGCCCGGTCTAATTTTTGGCAGAACTGGGCCCAGAACTTGTCTTCTACCGCTCCCAAACTGACATGTTTGCCGTCTTTGGTCTCATAGACATTGTAGCAGGCATAACCTCCGGTCAGGACGTCGTTGCCCATCTCCGGCAATCGGCCCCAGCCGGCCCACTCACCCAGCGTATAGGCCAGCAGGCTTATGGAGCAATCCAGCATGGCTACATCGCAGAACTGGCCCTCCCCGGTTTTTTCTCGACTGGCCAGGGCCAATAGTATGGCGATGACCGCGTAAAGCGTGCCTCCGGCGATGTCAGCGATCTGGACTCCCGACATTGCCGGGCGCCCCTTATAGACTCCGGTCATACCAGTCACCCCGGCCAGATTGAGATAGTTTAGGTCGTGGCCGGCCGCATCCTTCAATGGACCGGTCCAACCATAGCCGGTTATGGCGCAATAGATTATACGCTTATTTATGGCATTAAGGGATTCATAGCCCAAGCCCATCTTGGTCATCACCCCCGGGCGGAACTGATCCACTACAATGTCGGCACCAGCTACTAGTTTCTTGAAGACATCCTTCCCGGCCAGCTGTTTGAGATCTAGGGTGACACTTTTCTTATTGCGGTTTACGGTAGGGAAACGAGCACTCTCCCCCTCGATGACCGGCGTTAAGGTGCGGCCCAGGTCGCCGCCTCTGGGATCTTCCACCTTGATGACCTCGGCTCCGAAGTCCGCCAGTATCTGGGTGCAAAAAGGCCCGGGCAGGTATCTGGACAGATCCAGGACTCTGATTCCTTCTAGTGGTAAACTCATAAACTCCCTCCATTCTACTGATCATCGTGCCAGGCATCCCAGGCTTGCTTCTCCACTCGGGAGCAGTAGCTCTCATTCCCTTAATAAAAAAGCCCTGGCAAGGATGCCAGGGCATATTAGAAGGGGAGGTGTTACCAAGATGACTATGGTACTGGCATACAGGTAACAAACCTGTAGTAATTATGCCGCTGATTCATACCTACAATACAGACACAGATCGTTTAGGGGAGGAATATTCCTTCCCGATCGACCACTTTGTAAAGAAGCTCAATCTCTTCCACCGTTGGTTTTTCAGTTACACCCTTGCACCTGGAAATGTTCAGATCGAATTCACAGTTGTCCTTGACCTGCTCGGGAGTGAATCCAGGATGGACCGTATCCAGGTACATGATTCCGTCCTCATCGAACCGGAACACCGCCATATTGGTTATAACCGCGGAGAGCCCCCCGTTGAAGAACTTGCCGTATACTTCCTTTTTGGGTTTCATCTCTCCAGAGGGCCAGTCCGGAATGAGCCAACCCGGGGAGGTGATGTAATCGACTTTATCCTTGAAACGGCGTTTCTCCTGCACCATTATGAACACGGTTCGGCGGGCAAAGGAGTTGATGTCCGGGTTGCCGCCGCTGCCGGTGAAACGCTTCTTGGGAGCGGCGTAATCACCCACGACGGTAGTGTTAACGTTGCCATACTTATCGATTTCGGCGCCCCCCAGGAAGGCCAGATCTACGTATCCGTTGTGGAGCTGGCCGTAGAAGGCTTCTGTCAGACCAGCGGCAACTGAGGATTGGGTAGCACAACGAGCGTCTCCTACTGAAGCGGGCAGGTCTTTGGGCCGGCCGTCGATACTGCCGGCTTCGTATATACATACTGCATTGGGGGCGTTGGTGATCTGGGCCAGTGCGATGGCCAACATGGGCAGACCGGTGCCGGCGAAAACGATATCGCCGTCTTGAACTTCCCTGGCCGCAGCAACGGCTAATAGATCAGCGCCTTTGTAGTTTTCTGCATAGTTTTTTGCAGTCATCTATCTCGTCCCCCTTTTCACAGTAGTCGAATAGCCCATGACACTGTTGGCTTTCAGTTTCAGGAGCCGGTTGGCACCGAGTTTTTCCAGGTATCCATCAAAACCGTCAACTCCGAAGATCCATTCGTCAGCCCACTTCTTATAAGCATCGGCGTTTTTGGAAGCTTGGTAGAAAGTCCTAATGAAATCGGCATCGACGTCGTAGAAGAACTGGGAACCGGTCGGGTGAGCTCCATAGGGTTGTTCGATAACGTAATCAATCGCGTATCCTGGGGCGATATTGGCAGCCGGGTCATCCCTCAAGTAGCTGTCGGGTACGATCTCCTCGGCGATGACGATAACCTTGTCGGCGGCCTTGATGACCTCCAGGTCCACATATGTTTGGGCAAGCACTCTGACTGTGCCTTCATCTCCTACCTGCTGGGCGTATACGAGCGCCCAATTGGGATTGGCAGCCGGCATCAGCAACATTTTCCCCATATCATACATGGGGTCCTGGATGGTGTCGTATTTCTTCAGGGGTATCTTGGGATTGGAGCCATCCCGTAGTCCAGCCTTGCCCAGCATGTCAAACTTGGGATTTAAAATATCGGTCCCCATCGCCAAAGCAGTCGGGAAGAAAGGAAGACCATAGGCCCCGGCCAGCAACCGAGCAACACATTGGGCATGGGAATAGTCCTCAACTAAAATCGAACCTTCGACCTGCCCGCGTGCTACCGCTTCGCCGAGTTTTCCATAGAGCTCATGCCCTACCCAGCAGGATTCCCACATCTTTACGCAACCTGCTCCGGCCAGCACTTCAGTATGGGTACCGCCGTTTACTTCAAACAGGTGGAGGTCCTTTTTACCTTGGCGGACCAACTCATAGATCAAGGCCATGGGACGGCGCCAAATAGTGAAGCCACTAAACGACAGCATATCACCATCTTTGATCAGACCGGCAGCTTCCTTCAGGGTTATCTTGTTAATCTTACCCATTGATCTACCTCCTCTATTTTTTTGGGGGTCTACCTAAGCCTGTGTGTCGGGTCTGAACACTTTTACGCTTGGGACGTTGTCCCGGGTTCGATCTCCCTGGTATGACTGCTGGTGCAAGAGTTCAACGATTCGATTACCACTTGCCGATGACTTCGCGGCCGATAATCATACGTTGAATCTGGTTGGAACCTTCGTAGATCTGGGTGATCTTGACGTCGCGCATCATGCGCTCGACTGGGAACTCGTTGCAGTAACCATAGCCGCCCATCAACTGCACGCAATTGGTGCAAACTTCCATACTGGTGTCAGTGGCAAATTTCTTGGCCATGGATGCCTCTTTGTTGTGAGGCAACTTGTTGTCCTTGAGCCAGGCAGCCCGATAGACCAACATCTGAGCCGCATCCAGGGCGGTGGCCATGTCGGCGATCATAAACTGCACTCCTTGGTTGGCTGCCAATGGTTTGCCGAATTGTTGTCTTTCCTTGATGTATTGGTTGGTGAAATCCAGGGCTCCTTCACCGATGCCTAATCCCTGGGCGGCTATGGTGACTCGTCCACCGGCAAGGAGGCCCATGGCCACCTGGAACCCGTCGTTTTGAACGCCGAGCATGTTTTCCTTAGGCACTTTGACATCTTCAAAATAGAGTTCTACTGTGGGTGAACCGTTCATGCCCATCTTCTGGACTGGTTTGCTCATGGTGAAACCAGGGGTGTCCTTCTCGATCTGGAGGCAGGTGATCCCTTTCCCCGCTCCCTGGGTGGGGTCGGTCTTGACAAAGGTGCAGTAGGTGGTGGCGATTCCGCCATTGGTGATGAAGATCTTGCTGCCGTTGATGAGGAAATAGTCTCCTTTATCCTCGGCTTTGCATTTGATGGAGGCAGCATCGGAACCAGCATTGGGTTCTGTCAGCGCGTAAGCTCCAACGATCTCCCCGGTGGCCAGGGCTTTGAGATATTTCTCCTTCACACGTTGGCCGCCATATAGCCACGTGCTCATGCAGCCCAGACCGGTATGAACGCTCATGATGACCGCTGTCGAAGCGCAGCATTTAGCCAGCTCTTCTACAAATATGGCAAAGTCCAGATAAGTGGCCCCGGCTCCGCCCCATTCCTCGGGAATGGGAAGACCACACAAGCCTAATCCGGCCATTTTCTTGAAGGTTTCCATCGGGAACTGATGGGTGCGGTCGATTTCCGCCGCCAGTGGTTCTACCTCGTTTTTGGAAAATTTGCGGAACATGTCCCGCATCATTAATGACTCTTCGCCCAAACTAAAATCCATCTAATTTCCAGCTCCTTTCTATTTTCCAGTGAATAGGGCCTTCCGTTTTTCTACGAAAGCACTCATGCCTTCTTTTTGGTCAGTGGTTGCAAAACAGAGGCCAAAAACATCAGCCTCGATCGTCATCGCTCGGTTGATGTCAGCTTGCATACCCTCGTTGACCGCCACTTTGCAGAGTCGCACCGAAACCTGACCCTTGGAAGCGATCCGTTTGGCCAGTTTCATCACATAATCCATCAAGGTGTCGGCATCAACTACCGCGTTGACCAATCCTATCCGCAGCGCTTCATCGGCTTCGATTATGTCGGCACTGTAGAGGAGTTGTTTGGCCATGCCAGTACCCACCAAACGGGGTAGCCGCTGGGTTCCGCCGAAACCGGGGGTTACTCCCAGGCCTACCTCGGGTTGGCCGAATTTGCTCTTATCCGAGCAGATGCGGAAATCACAGGCCATGGCTAATTCGCATCCGCCGCCCAGGGCGAAACCATTGATGGCAGCTATCACCGGTTTTTCGATAGTTTCGATCAGCGAGAAGACGCTCTGACCCAATAAACCGAATTCCCTGGCCTGCATAGCGTTGATGTTCAGCATGTAGGTGATATCGGCGCCGGCGACAAATGATTTGTCGCCAGCCCCTTTGATTATCATCACTGCAGTATCGGGATCATCCCGGAAAACTTCGACCGCCGCTTTAATATCCAACAGAGTGTCTCTATTTAGTGCGTTCAGTGCCTTGGGTCGGTTGATGGTCAGAATGGCGACGTTGTCGACCTTATCCAGCAACACATTTGCGAACTCCATTTCTATCCCTCCCTTGGCTAGTCTTCATGGACCTATTTGCTGTAATCGAATATTCCTTTGCCGGTTTTGCGTCCCAACCAGCCAGCCTGGACATACTGTTTGAGGAGAGGGGAGGGGCGATATTTGGGATCACCGTAGCCGGTGTACATGACATTTAGAATCGCCAGCACGGTATCCAAGCCGATCAGGTCCGCCAGTGCACAGGGGCCCATGGGATGGTTCATACCCAGTTTCATGATATTGTCGATATTCTCGGCAGGGGCTACCCCTTCATAGAGTTCCCACAGGGCTTCGTTTATCATCACCTGCAGGACCCGGTTGGAAATGAATCCGGGCACGTCTTTACACCAAACCGGGGTTTTGCCCATCTTGATGGAGGCTTCCTCGATGGTGTTGTACACTTCGTCAGTAGTGGCCAGGCCGCGGATTACTTCGACCAGTTTCATGACCGGCACCGGATTCATGAAGTGCATACCGATAACCTGTCCAGGACGTTTGGTGACTGCGGCTATCTGAGTGATAGGCAGAGACGAGGTGTTGCTGGCCAGGATGGCATGGGGAGGGGCGATCCGGTCCAATTCTTCGAACACCTTCTTCTTGATATCGAAGTTCTCCACGATGGCTTCCACGACCAGATCGCAATCAGCCGCATCTTCCAGGCTGATGGAAGGTTTGATCCGGCCAAAAACGGCATCTGCGTCTTCCTGGGAGCGTTTGCCCTTTTCAACTTCACGGGCCAGGTTCTTCTTGATCAAAGCCATACCTTTGTTTACCAGGTCCATGTTGATGTCATACTGGACGGTATCGAATCCAGCCTGAGCTGAAACTTGCGCTATACCGCCGCCCATCTGGCCAGCACCGATAACCATTACCTTCTTAATTTCCATAAATATTTACCTCCTCATATTCTTAGTCAGAAATTGGATTGTTTTCTATGGTTCGACCTTTATCAGCATGGCATCGCCCTGAGCATGGCCCGAGCAGATTCCGCACACACCGTATCCGCCGCCGCGGCGTTTCAGTTCATATCCCAAAGTCATTAGGATCCGAGCCCCTGAAGAACCGATCGGGTGGCCATAGGCAATCGCGGAGCCATTGACATTGACTTTGTCTATCATGTCTTCTTCAGTCATGCCCAGGACTTTCATACAACTAGTCAGAACAACTGCGGCGAATGCTTCATTAGCTTCCACCAGCTTAATATCAGCAGCGGTGAGTCCATTTTGATCCAGCACTTTCTTGATGGATAGACCCGGGACAGTGGCTATATCCTTGGTCCACTGGGATACCTCGGCGTAATCCACTATGGTGAACAGCGGCTTCAATCCTAATTCATCAGCTTTCTCCCGGCTCATCAACATTACTGCGCTGCCACCGTCATTGACACCAGGGGCATTCCCGGCAGTAACTCCGCCTGGCGCTCCGCCACAGGGGCTTTTATGGTTGAACACGGGGGGCAATTTTGCTAAAGCTTCAATGGTGGTGCCGGGGCGGGGGCCCTCATCCTGGGACATGACGTCTTTGCCCTTCTTAATCTCAACCGGGAATAGTTCGTCGTTTAAGCGGCCTGCGGCCATGGCATCAACCGCTCGAGTTTGGGACAGGTAAGCCCACCAATCCATTTTTTCTCTGGTGATGCCGTACTCATCGGATACTTCAGAACCATGCACTGCCATGTGCCGGTTGTAGAAGGCATCCCACAAACCATCATAGACCATCAGGTCCACTAATTTGCCATTGGGAAGGCCCATCCGCTCGCCAAATCTATGCTCAGGCAGCGCCCAGGGCACATTGCTCATACTTTCCATACCGCCTGCGATTACTATTTCGGCTCGGCCAACTTTGATTAATTGGACCCCTAGATCGACCGTCTTTATACCGGAGGAACATACCTTATTGATGGTGATAGAAGGTACCGATTCCGGAAGGCCAGCTAAGATGGTTGCCTGGCGGCTGGGTACCTGTCCGACACCGGCCGGTACGACTTCTCCCATATACACATAGTCGATATCTTCGCCTTTGACTTTCCCTTCTACCCGGCGCATGACTTCCTTGATAGCCAGAGCACCTAGTTGCGGTGCGTCATATTCTTTTAGCTTGCCGCCAAATACTCCATAAGGAGTCCGGGCTGCTGCCACGCAAACGACCTCCCGGAGCTTAGCGTATGGATTGTCCAATTTCCGTCCCATTCCTGAGAAGTCACATTTTCTTTCCCCGGGTGCTGTGATTGGTACTGTTTTGGGATAATCTGCTCTCTTGATGTCCAGTTTCTGTACAAAATCCGACATTCTCTCTTCCTCCTTAAAATACTCGATTAAGTCCGTAAAATGCGATGGTCTTACCTTGGTCTGAGCCGATCACCTCCCTTAATGCAAATAAAAATTAACCCCGCAGACATATTTGTCTGGCGGGGCTCAAAGGCTCTCTGACAGATTGCATCAATAATTATGTAATTACTATGTGATTTCGTTGGTTATATTCAGACGGCACTGGCAGTGGAAAGTGAACTCTTAACCATTTCCGATAATAGGACTTTTTCGCGCAGGCAATTCTGGGTTCCACAGCGGGGGCATTTGATTTCGAGCTGAACGCATTCCAGGTATTTGCCCAGAAGCTTGTGACATTTTTGGCACCGGAAGTCCTTGAGAACTATTGTAATCACTCCCCTTACCCCTGTACTTCTTATGACAAAAACTCTGCACGCATATATCATTAATTAAAGCAATTATCATGCCATAAATGGTAAGGATTCCGTTGATTCCCAAGGGATGGGGTTTATGGCTACAGCGGGAAGGTAGCAGTGCACAAAAATAGTGCGGAAGCGTTGCATGAATGCAATGGTTGGTCAGATCAACATAGGTGGAAATTATGCTCAGCATGACCAGAGGGGTAGAGATACTATGTAATGATTTGCACAAGACCATTATATGAGACATCTGGTTTTCAACAAATGTACATCAGGAAATCTTATCGTTGCATTGCTGCATCCAAAAAATGATGCAGCAGCGCAACGATATGTTGCCGATGTGCATCGTAATTATATAGAGGTGGTAATTTCTTTAACATGAGAAATGCCATATTTAGCGGCTTTCCTGACCACGGTCGATGCATCGACCTTGAGAACGGCTGCCATCTGGCGAGTGGTACGGTATTTTTGGTAGGCTTTTTGGAGAATCTGTTTTTCTACATTCTCCACCGCATCCTGCAGGGGTATTATTCCAGATACCATTACCTCGGGATTTTGGGGATGAGCATCAATCAGGAATGCAGGCAGGTCATCGCAGGTCAATAGGTCTCTGGTGCTGACGACTATGAGCCGCTCTATCAGATTCTCCAACTCCCGGACATTACCAGGCCAGCTGTACCCCATAAATATCTCGATAACATCAGGGGCGAGCCGCTTGTTGAGCTTGTGTTTGCGGTTGTATAGTTTTATAAAATGGGATACCAGGGGAGGGATATCTTCCAGGCGCTCCCGCAGAGGAGGGACGATAATGGGCACAACGTTCAGTCGATAATAGAGATCCTCTCGGAAGAGTCTCTTTTCCACCAATTCCAGCAGGTTATGGTTGGTGCCGGTTACTATCCTGACGTCTACAGGTAGGGATTTGGTACCCCCAACCCGTACGATCTCCTTGTTCTGCAGCACTCTTAGGAGCTTCACCTGCAGATTGTAAGGCAAGTCCCCGATCTCGTCGAGGAACAGAGTCCCGCCTGAAGCTAATTGGAAATAACCCGGTTTGCCCTCCTTTTTAGCACCGGTAAAGGCCCCATAATCATATCCAAAAAGCTCGGATTCAAGCAGGGTTTCCGGTATAGCGCCACAGTTGACCTTTATGAAGGGTTGGTCTTTACGGTTGCTGTTATTGTGGATCACTTCGGCGATGAGTTCTTTGCCGGTGCCAGATTCCCCCGTGACCAAGATGGTAGAGTCGAATTGGGCCAAACGGATCACTGTGGAGAGGAGCGTTTTCATGCGGTTGGAGTTGGTGATAATATTATCGGAACCGATATATTGCAGTTTTAAAGTCCGCAGTTGGGTCTCGTAATGCTGGCTCAGGCTCTCGACCTCCTCCAGTTTCTGGCGCAGCTCATTTAGTTCGGTGATATCACGAACATTGCTGACCACCCGGGAAATCTTACCGGCATCATCGAAAACTGGATTGCCGGTAGCCAACGTTATTTTGCCCGTGCGCATCTCTTGGCTGATTGTTACCGGGTGACCCTTTTGCAGGACCAGTGCAGTAACTGATTCTGAGACTATACCTTCTGACTCGATCGCACTCACATTTTTACCGATAAACTCTTCGGCACTGATGCCGGTGATTCTCTCATAAGCTTTGTTGAGGCGCAGGGTTTTACCATTTCCATCAGTAATATAAAGGCCATCAAAAGATGAATCAATGATGGCGTCCAGTTCCCGGTTTAGCTCTTTGAACCTTTCCAACTCCCGCGAAACGTTTTCCAACTCGGAGACATCCAGTAATACAGCAACCGCTCCTACGATTTTCCCTTCCTTTATAATAGGGGAGCGGTTAGAAAGAAATTGATAGTCCCTTAGCTTGATCTTCTTAAGGGGTTCGGCCACGCCACTGTGGATTATGTTGGTCAGATCGCTCTCCGGCAGGACATCCTGGATATGACGCCCGATAACATCAGCGGCTTTATCCCCCAGTATCCTCTCCGCAGCTGCATTCCACACTTTGATCAGACCTTCCTGGTCGATGGAGACGATCACGTTATGGGCGGAGTTTATGATAGCATCCAACTCTACCGAGATATCCTGGTAAGAATCGAAAAACGCCTTGGCTATATCACCACGGGTGCAGATGCCGACGACAACCCCTTGGTCATCGATGACCGGCAGGCGGGGCACAGTCGCATTGACCACGTCACTGAAATTGTCATCCGGTTTCCCAGTCAGTAAGGCGGTAGTCATCATCTGCCCGACTGTTCGATTAAAATCGCGGTCTCCGTTAACCACCCTATAGATATGGCTCTTGGTAAACAAACCGATCAGTTTGCTGTTTTCGTCTACGACCGGGGCGCCGTCAATCTTATGGGCCACGAATACCATGGCCGCTTCTCCCACAGTCATATCCGGTCGGAAAGTGATCGGATCAGGAGTCATAATGTCTCTAATCTTCATGCTTCCACCACCTTGGGTCCAATTTAGCATAAGGTTTTGGAAAATGCACGGGAATTTATCGGCCTTGAGGGGAGAAGCCTCGCTATGTCTGATACGGTTGGTGCGCTGAAGGAGTTCGATCGTCTCTGTTTTAATCAGCCATTTTTGTCTTAAGCTCAGCTCCGGGAGTTGCGCCGCCTGGCTATTAGCGAAACAAACGGCTGGCAACCACTATATAATAGTGGCTCATATATATTCCTTGGGGGATGACATTTTCCCTGCTGAGTTATTCCATGACATTATCACTGATTCACGCGATTACGATCATCGTAGTTGCCAACCCGCTTTTAATTGTGATATATTATCAGATGATGATTTCACACGCAGGCTAACTATCGGGATTGTGCTCGATTCGAGTTTCCCGGCGGGATGAAGCTGGGGGCGGATTAGAACAACAGGAGGCATTGGGAGGTAAGTAATTACCAGGCAGCAGTTGCCGGAGGCCGGGGTTCACTTCG
>JAQVXF010000135.1 GCA_028709355.1 Syntrophomonas sp. | reverse complement strand
TCTGCTGTTCTCGGCGCCACACAACCTGCTGGCCTTCCCGGTCACGGTCATGGAGGTGGCGGGGGCGCCAGCAGGCCCGGGAACCCAGCCCTTCCCAGCTTATGGCAGCTTCGCTTTCCAGGGTTTGTATGTATGGAATATCGACTTGGCAAATGGTTTGCAGCTGCGGGGCCGCATCACCCACCTCAGCAGCCAGGATTACCTGGGGGCGGGAGACAGTTGGTACGACAGCGGCAAGAACATCGTGCGGGCTTTGTATATCGGGAACACCCTGTACACCTTGTCCGGGGAGGCGGTGCAGGCCCATGAGCTAAACAGCTTGGCCTGGCAGAACAGTCTGTCCCTGGCGGGCCGATAAAGAAATATTAGTTGGACCCTAGCCCATCAAGGATAGGTTCTGCCGGAAAGCAGACCTATCCTTTCTTGATGGGGTAAAGGACTCGCCCGGTCCATCGGCCTGGCGGCCGTAAAGAACGATAATGCCGGGGTTTCACCAAAACCAGCCGAAGGGAGCGCAGGACTCCATCAAGGTTTCGATAACGATTCCCCGCCGCTCCGGGTTGGTCTTCTTACCATAGCAGCCATGATATTGGGGCATACATTTTAGTGGGCGGGACAATAAGAGAATTGCTTAACCATCGGCAACATGTTAAATTAATAGATAATAATTTTGGCCGACTGGTCATCGAGGTAAGTTCTATGAAAAATAAACCCGGTGTTCCCCGGGCCATGCTCAAGCCTATGGTCGGGGACATAGCGAAATACATCAAGACCAATGAAGGCTGCTTGTCCATTTTGGAGATCATCGAAGACATCCCGTACGATATACGGGCTGATGTCATCGAAGGTCTTTCTTCTTTTCACAATCCCGCCATGGTGGATTTCTTCCAGCTGATCCAGAGGGAGTACGGCAAGGAGTTCGAGCATACCTGCACCCGGGCCCTGGCCAAATATAAGCTGGCCAGCCTCAAGTCACATTTCCCTCCCTTGGAGCGGGGTGATTTCTATCGTGCCTTCGCCAGCACTAGCCGCAATACCGGCCGTATGACGGTGGATGTGGCCTGGTCCAAACCAGACGGACGCTTGTATGTGGAATGCTTCTTCCTGGCCTTCAGCCCCGACGGAGTGCATAGTTTCTTCGTCATCGAGGATATGCGGGTGGAGCAGTATGAGCAGGACCGGGATGATCAGCCGGAACTGGCTGAAGTGGACTATTCGGAGTGCTGCGCCTTGATTGGTGATGCCTACAAATTCAATGTCCGATATATGAGCCGTCCTGCTCTGGGCCGCTTTCTGTACCAGAAATATCTGGATGACGACAGCCGGCAGGCGGATGGTAATATCACCAGCTTGTTGCGCCGGCTTTCTCCCCGCCTGGCTCCACGTCAGCTGGTGAATAGTTTCTTCCATGCCCTGCGCTGCCAGGATTTCAATTACTTGTTTTCCATCCTGGATGAAGGCGAATTGTCCCCGGGGGCGCTGCTGCAGCAAATCAATCGGATCATCAAGCCGGGCGCTCTGCTGTTGGAGGGCAGGGTGGAGGAAATCCGCGGCTCGCATAACAAGCTGGGGTTATCAGCCTCTTCGATCATCATGTATGAACGGGAGGCGTACCGAAGTGAATACATGTTTTCCGTCTCCCGTGATCCTCAGGGCAACTGGCTGGTAGGCAATATCGTCCCCATCTCAGTGACCAAGCTGGAGACCGGGTCGGACTCGGATCCCTTCGCGGCCCTGGTATATTGCCGGGTATACGAGATACTCAATGTCGATGATCTCTTCGAGGTACTGGATCGGGTGGACAATATCCGTGAGGTGGAGGAACTGCCCTATGGCATGCACATGCGGGTAACTGGTTTCGAGGATGACTACAACCATGGGGTGACCTTCATGAGCGGGGTTATCGCCGATATGGTCATAAATGGCGATGAATTCGTAATCATTGCCCAGGAGCAGGACTCTTTGGATGATCTGCATGCCCTCCTCAACCTGGAGAGTCCCTATCCCCTGGCGTCCCGGGGGGAATACGAATTAAGCCTCAGCACCGCTTACAGCTATCTGAGCGGCCGCTACATTCAATTCGAAGACATCCTGCTGGACGAGAACGAAGAGATGGCTTTCGAGGATGGGATGCGTTTTATAACCGCCCGCTATGCTGTCAAGGATCGGGATGCGGTGCTTGAGCGCCTGGCAACCATAGCCGGGACCAGGTACGACCTGGCGTGCGGATTACAGGTTGTTTACCAGTGTGACCACTGCCCCCATCACCCTGGTTTCATGGCCGAATACATCATGGGGCCGGGCTGGATAACGGTATCCGCCTTCGGGGACCGGGATATCAGTGCGGTGCGCCAGTTCTTCGAGGAGGGTATGTACGATGCCTTGGAGTTTGATGGCCTCGAGATACGCGAGGATGGAATATTTGAAATCCTCGGCCCGGAGGCGAAGAAGTCCTTTCCCCAGTTGGAAGCCCAGCTCAAGGATATGTACCTCAACAAGTGGTATCACTCCCACTTTGCCGTCCTGCGCGGCATGAGTCCCTCTGAAGCCTGTCAGACCGAAGAGGGTACCCGTCTGCTGTGGACCATGTTCAAGCATATAACCCGGAAGGAGCAGCAGCGGCGGCTAAGGGGCGACCGCAAGAAGATCGGGGTCAAGGAATATATCAGTAAAATCAATTTGCAGCAAGAGGGCGAAATTTAGCAGATTAGCTTGACAAGGGTTAATCCATTACAGTATACTCTTTCACATATTATTCAAAGGCTATGAAGGAAAATGCCTGTGCGGTGGGTCGATCACAGAGAGCCGGGGAGCTGGGAGCCGGTATCGGATTTGCGCAGGTTGCTCATTCCAGAGCCGCTATCTGAACGGTCCGGGCAGCGGACCTATTAGGTGGAGCCGGACGAACAAGTCCGTTAGCAAGTTAGCATGGTGGCTGGAACAGCTTCATGCTATAAGTGGTCATACTCGTGACGAGTGTGGCAACCAGGGTGGTACCGCGGGAATTTACCTCTCGTCCCTGACCAGGACGAGAGGTTTTTTGTTTCCTTTTTTAAATGTTGTCCAACCCCGCCGGCCAACCGGTGGGAGGGACACGAGAACCAACACGGAGCGCAATTGGATTGGAGGCGAATTGGAACATGAAGAGCGATATAGTCAAACAAGGGCTGGAAAAGGCACCCCACCGCTCCCTGTTCAGATCCCTGGGCTTGGTTGATCAGGAGATGGAGCGCCCGTTTATCGGCATCGTCAATTCTTTCAATGATATAGTACCCGGGCACATCAATCTGGATAAGATATCGGCGGCGGTGAAAGCCGGAGTGAGGCTGGCCGGGGGGACTCCCTTCGAATTCCAGACCATCGCCGTCTGCGACGGTATCGCCATGAACCATATCGGTATGAAGTATTCGCTGGGCAGCCGTGAGCTGATTGCTGATTCGGTGGAGATAATGGCTACCGCCCATGCCTTCGACGCCCTGGTCTTCATCCCCAACTGCGACAAGGTGGTGCCGGGGATGTTGATGGCGGCAGCCCGGCTCAATATACCCTCTATATTCATCAGCGGCGGCCCGATGCTGGCTGGTATAGCCGAGCGCCGGGCTATCAGCGTGACCCAGATCTTCGAGGGGGTCGGGGAAGCGGCTATCGGCAAGATCGATCGGCAGCAACTGACCTGTTTGGAAGAGCAAGCCTGTCCCACCTGTGGATCCTGTTCCGGCATGTTTACCGCCAATTCCATGAACTGCCTGACTGAGGCCCTCGGCATGGGTTTGCCCGGCAACGGCACCATACCGGCGGTCTATTCCGAGCGCATCCGGCTGGCCAAGCAGGCGGGGATAAAGATAATGGAACTGCTGGAAAAGAACATTCGCCCGCTGGACATCATGACACCAGCGGCCTTCAATAACGCCATCACCATGGACATGGCTATCGGCTGCTCCACCAATTCAGTGCTGCACCTGCTGGCCATAGCCGATGAGGCAGGGGTGGAAATCGACCTGGACCTGTTCAACCAGATCAGTGAAAAGACCCCCCACCTGTGCAAGATAAGTCCGTCGGGATTCCACCACATGGAGGATCTCTACCGGGCGGGTGGGGTTCAGGCGATATTCAACGAGGTGAGCAAGCGGGGCCTGCTCGACCAACAGGTGATGACCGTAACCGGCCGGGTGCTGGCAGAGAACATCGCCGCCACACCAGTACTGGATCATGAAGTCATCCGCCCGGTCGATAATCCCTACAACTCCAGCGGGGGACTGGCGGTACTG
>JAQVXF010000134.1 GCA_028709355.1 Syntrophomonas sp. | reverse complement strand
CCTCGAAAAGCGCCTGCGCTCTGTCCGGCTCTTCTGCATCGGTGAAACTGGGCCGGCGGCCCTTGCGGGCATCGCCGCACAAGGTGAATTGGCTCACCATCAAGACCGAACCCCCGCTATCGCGGATGGAGAGGTTCATCTTGCCTGCTTCATCCTCAAAAATGCGAAGGTTGGTTATCTTGTCCATCAGATAATCGGCATCACCCTGCTGGTCGCCTTTCTTTATACCCAGCAGCACCACCAAACCATTCTGGATACTCGCTGTCTCGACCCGGTTCACCGTCACCCGGCTCTGTTGGCTTCTCTGAACAACTGCCCGCACCCGCTCTAAACCTCGGGCCCCTGCCATGGCCTGGCCGCCTCTTCGCTGCTCATTACCACGTTTTCAGCCCCACTCACTTGAGCCCGCAGAAGAGACAGCTCTTTTTCGTATTTCTGATTCTCTTTGACCAGTTTGCGCATCTTCTGCCCAGTTTTGAAGGCCCGATAGCTATTCAGCAGGAAAGCGATCACAGCTCCCCCACACATCGAGGCGAGGACCACTACCGCCAAAGGTAAGTCAGAAGTTTTCCAGCTGATGAACTGTACTGAAACCTGGGCATCGTTCTGGAGAATAAACAGCAGCATCGCTCCTATGAAAACTACTGCCGCCAACAGATATGCATTCACCGTATCTTTCCCCTTCCATTTCTAATCCTGTCAATATATGATTTATACTTCTATCTCGGCGAAGAAATTCCTTCATCTTCTTCCCCGGAGATTTTTCCGGCGGCAATGGTGCGACGACAAAGGAGGCCTCCCTGGATGAGAAGGCCTCCTCGGGATCGATTTTGGCGCCTAGCCCCTCTGCTTAATCTCGTAATAAAAAGGGCTGGCGATACAGATAGAGGAATACATGCCGAATATAAACCCTATCAGCAGAGTTATCACGAACACTTTGATGGTTGCGCCACCGAACATCAAGAGCGCGATGAGCGGCATCAAGACCGTTAGTACCGTATTTACCGAGCGGTTCATTGTCTGCATGATGCTCTTGTTGAGCAAGGCGTCCAGAGCCTCTTTCTTCTTCATACGCAGATTCTCCCGCACCCGGTCAAATATTACGATGGTATCGTTGATGGAATACCCGATGACTGTAAGGATGGCGGCAATGAAAGCTCCGTTGACCTCCAATTGGAAGAGTGAGAATATTCCGCATACAATCAGGACATCATGGAACAAGGCCATTACCGCGGCCAAGCCGAAGGTCCATTCAAAGCGGAAACTGATGTAGATGAGCATCAGCACCAGGGCGATGGCCACCGCCAGAAAGGCATTGCGCACCAGCTCCGCGCCGATGGTAGCCCCAACACTCTCGGCGCTCAGCAATGTCACCTCGCCGTACCGGGCGCTTAAGGCAGCAGTGATCTGTTTGGTCTGTTCCTGGTTTAATTCGTTGCTGCGGATGTAGAAATCATTGCCGCTCTGCTGAACAACAACCTCGCTGGCAACCTGCAGGTCATTGACCACTTGGGTGATGGCAGCTGCTTCAGTCGTCGCGCTTATCTGGTAGCGCAACATTGACCCGCCTTTAAAATCGATACCCAGATTGAATCCCTGTACAAACATTGAGATTATGCCCGGCACGATTATAAGGAGAGATATGATATAGAACCATTTTCTTTTCTGTATAAATTCCATCTGCTTCCCCTCCTACACGCCGTACAATTTGTTGGTCTTGACGAAATCTGCGCAAAGAATAATAAGATACCGGGTGAAACCGAGCGCCACCACCATACTGGTTACGATACCAATCGACAGGGTAACCGCAAAACCTTTTATGGGCCCGCTGCCGAACCATATAAGTACTAGGGCAGCGATCAGAGTCGTCAATTGAGAGTCGAAAATAGTCCAGAAGGCTCGTCCAAATCCTGCCTGGATAGCTGCCTTCAGGGTCTTGCCCATCCGCAGTTCCTCCTTGATATGCTCATAGATGATGATGTTGGCATCGACCGCCATACCGATCGACAGCACAAAACCGGCTATTCCGGGCAGGGTCAGGGATGATCCCAGGATCACCATAGTTCCCAGGACGATGACCGCATATAGAGCCATCGATATTGCCGCTACCAGACCGGGCAGCAAATAATAACCGATCATAAAAATCAGGATGCCAATCAGCCCAACGATGGCAGCCTTGACGCTGAGGTTCAACGAGTCCAAACCCAGAGTGGGTCCCACCGTGCGTTTTTCCATGATGTTAAAGGACACCGGCAGGGCCCCCGATCTGAGCAGTACAGCCAGATTCTGGGCTTCTTCAGCCGTAAAACTGCCGCTGATCTGGGCCCTCCCACTGGGGATAGGCTCGTCTACAGTGGGAGCACTGATGACCTCTTCGTCGATGACGATGGCGATACGCCGGCCTACATTCTCAGCTGTGGCCTGGGCAAAAAGCTTGGCCCCGGCATCATTGAATTCCAGGTCGACAGTCGCCCCCTGGCCACCGACACCTGGCGACGCCTGGGCATCTTTGAGGTCCTTGCCGGTAACCAGCACATTGCCTTCTTCATCCTGAAACTCCAGCTGGGCCGTATTCTTAATTATGTTGACGGCTTGTTCCGGGTCATCTATCCCGGCTATTTCGACCACGATGCGATCATTGCCCTGGGGATAGATGCTGGGTTCCTTGACTCCCAGGCTGTCGACCCGGTTCCGCAGCACCCCGATGGATTTTTGGATCGTATCGGGAGTTATGGATTCCCCTTCTTTCTCTTGTGCCTGCAAAACCACGTGCAAGCCGCCCTTGAGGTCCAGACCCAACTGGAGATTATTCAATATGGGCCGGTAGGTAAAATAAGATAATCCGATGATGGCAACTATAATGGCCGCCACAATAGCCATACTGGTATTCTTGCGCACCAGTCTTGTCCTCCTTCCACCACTCTGCTGATTGGATTTTATTAATTGGAACCTCGCTATTTTTCTTCCTCTTTATAGGCTACCGCCGTCTTTAAGAACTCCATCTCGACCGTATCGTTTACCTTGAGGATCATGGTTTCCTCTTTTACCCGGGCCACTTCTCCCCTCAATCCCCCTATGGTGACCACCTTGTCACCGCGCTTCAGGCTGGCGATCACCTCTTTATGCTTCTTTTCCTGCTTCTTGCGCGGCATTATGATCAAATAATAGAAGATAGCCAGGAAGACGCCCAAGTAGATGGCTGTGGGCAACCAAGTCTGAGTACTCATCAAATACCTCCTTTTTAGTACAACCTTATATATTTTCGCTAATGATGGCCAAAATCCTCTTGTTAAATCTTGTAATCTTCGTAAAAATCAGCTCGGAAAGCCTCGAGCTGGTCATGGGAAATAGCAGCTTGCAGACCTTGCATAAGTTTCAACAGGAAATATACATTGTGAAAACTCAGCAAGCGGTGGGCCAGCATTTCCCCGGCTTTGATCAGGTGACGAATATAAGCCCGAGTGTAGCTCCGGCATACATAGCAATCGCAATTTGGATCCAAGGGGCCAAAATCCCGAGACCACATGGCGTTGCGAACCACGATCTTGCCGGTGCGGGTGAAGGCGGTACCATGCCGGGCCAATCTGGTCGGCAATACACAATCGAACATGTCCATGCCCCGGCGTACTCCCTCGATGAGGTCTTCAGGCGCCCCGACCCCCATCAGGTAGCGCGGTCGGTCCGGGGGCAGCAATGGCTCCAGCACTTCCAGCATCGCCTGCATGGCCGGCTTTGATTCCCCTACACTCAATCCTCCCACCGCATATCCAGGAAAGTCCAGGGCGGTTAGCTCCCGCGCACTGCGCTCCCGGAGATCGGGAAAAACGCTTCCCTGAATGATGCCGAAGAGCGCCTGGTCTGAGCGGGAGTGGGCCAGTTTGCATCTTTCCGCCCAGACCGAAGTGCGCCGCACCGCTCTTTCTGCTTCTTCATAGCTGCAAGGATAAGGTGAACATTCATCAAAACACATGGCGATATCCGCGCCGAGCTTATGTTGGATATCCATGACTGCCGCTGGAGTCAGGTAGTGACGCGATCCGTCGATATGGGAACTGAAAGAGACTCCATCATCGTCTATTGTCCGCAGGCCCTGCAAGCTGAAAACCTGGAAACCACCGCTGTCAGTGAGTAATCCCCGTTTCCAGTTCATAAATCGGTGCAGCCCACCAGCATCAGCGACTAGGTCCTCCCCCGGCCGCAAGTGAAGGTGATAAGTGTTGGCCAGGATGATGCCTGCCCCCATCCCGTACAAATCCTCCGGGGTCAGGGTCTTGACGGTAG
>JAQVXF010000133.1 GCA_028709355.1 Syntrophomonas sp. | reverse complement strand
GTCTCATCTATGGTAAGCATAATATTGCCGCCATCCACCGGGGCGATGTATTTATGGGTGGCCTCCGGTATTTCCCGTCCGGCAGCATCATATTCGATGACAATCCGGCCTTTGGTTCCACCCACCAGATTGTTGTAAAAATAGTCGACTCCCTCCAAGCCGGTGTTATCAATTCCGGAGATACCCAGTACATGACTGGCCAGCGTGCCCTTGGGATAGAAACGGCGGCTCTCTTCTGTCAAATCAATCCCGGTCAGCTTCATGTCCCTTATCTGTTGGGCCTGCTCCGGAGTTATTTGTCTCTTGAGCCACTCAAAAGAAGTATCAGCGGTTATCCTTTTTAACGTGCTGGCTTCCTCAAGCCCCAGCACTTGGGACAATTTAAGGGCGGTGTCCTGTTGTTTACCAGAACGCTTGACCTCAGAAGGAATCGCAAAAACGGAATCTGCACTGATAGATATAGCCAATTCGCGACCATTGCGATCGTATATGGTTCCACGTTTGGACTCCACCGGCACATCACGCATCCGGTTCTGAGTGGCTTTTTCGGATAGCTCAGCGCCCTTCACAAATTGAATCCAGAAAATCCGGCCACTCAGCATCAGAAAGGCCATGGTAAATAAGAAAAAAAGCGTAGCTATACGCTTTCTAACCAGCAAACCAGATGTTTGCATTGTGATTCCTCCGTTTGAATAGTCTATTAATTATTGGCTGCCAAGTGCGACAGGCTTGCATAAAGATTATCCAGAAGCCTCTGGCTAACGCTTGAGTTATCTGCATCGATGTATGTATTGCTGGCTACGCTCACTGGTGTCGCCACCGCCTCTCTGGCTATGGCAGTGCTTGAATCAGGTCTGTGCATACCTAACTGAACCGCTGCGACTTGCTCCACATGGGCCAGAGAACTTTTTTCCGCGATCTGGAATTCTAAACGCTGATTGGACGTGGTCACCCCCTGGACTTCCTGCTCCAATTTATCTATTTCATAACCCAAGGTAGCGCTCTTGATGCACAGGGCAACCAGTAACAGTGCGTATCCAAATACCGCCATCGCCAGTTTTATGTAGCTTATCCGCTTGTGGTTCACCCGGCGTACCGTCCTGCGAGTTCTAATTACTGCGGTCTCTTCTGCCGGTATGTGGTAACTCCAATTCCGGGCCGCACCAGACTGGGCTTGCAGCATATAAGTTCTCCTCTCTGGATTTATTGATCATATTTTCTCTGCGACCCGGAGTTTGGCGCTCCTGGCCCTTGGATTACTGGCAACTTCGCCATCACCTGGCACTATGGGTTTACGGCTGACCAACTTCAAAGCCGGGCGGCGCTCACAGATGCAGACGGGAAAATCTGGTGGGCAAGTACAACTGCGGGCTTCCGCTAGCAGGAACTGTTTGATGATGCGGTCTTCCAGGGAGTGGAAACTGATAACACATAATCTCCCCCCTGGCTTCAGAACCTCAACTGCTTGCGGCAACACCGCCCGCAATGCTTCCAGTTCTTCATTGACAGCTATCCTTAGAGCCTGGAAGGTTTTGCGGGCTGGGTGCTTTTCCCGGCGGTAGCGTGCCGGCACTGCGTCTTTTATGATATTTGCCAACTCCAGGGTGGTATCTATGGTTTTCACCCGGCGGTTGATGGCGATAGCATTGCTGATGCTGCGGGCATGTTTCTCTTCACCATATTCAAAAAGTACCCGGGTTATGTCATGAATAGACCAATAATTGATGACCTCCCAGGCGGTCAGGGCCTGTTCCCGGTTCATGCGCATATCCAGGGGGGCATCCTCATGGAAACTGAAGCCCCGCTCCGCTATATCGAGTTGAAATGAAGAAACCCCCAGATCGAGCATAATCCCATCAACCTGTTTGATTGCCAAATTATCAAGGATTACGGTCAGGAACCTGAAGTCCGATTTTACCAATTTAACATTGGGTGCTTGAATGGTTGTTCTGGTTTGCTCGATTATATCTGCGTCTTTGTCAATGCCCACGACCATCGCGTCACCGGCCAGACTGGCTAACAGGCAACCCAGATGTCCCGCTCCGCCCAGAGTACAATCAACGTAAATGCCATGTGGATCGGTTATCAAATTCTCTATGGTTTCCTGCAGCAGCACCGGTTGATGCAAAGCTTCGCCTCACTTCTATATTCCCAGTCCCACCAGGTTTTCTGCGATCTCCTCATATGATGACTCCGCCACCCGATTATACTGGGACCAGCTATCAGTCGCCCAGATCTCCACTCGGGATCCCACTCCGATGACGATGAGGTCCTTGCTGATTGCGGCATAATCCCTAAGATTGGGCGGCAACACGATTCGCCCCTGTTTGTCCATGTCTAGTTCAGACGCACCCGACAGGAAGAAACGGGCGAAGGATCTCACGTCTGATCTGGTAAATGGGAGCGCGCGCAATTTATCTTCGACAGTCCTCCACTTCTCCAATGGATAAAGGAAGATGCAATTATCCAGGCCTTTGGTAGCGATGAATTTAACACCCAATTCTTCCCGGAACTTGGCCGGTATTATTATCCTTCCCTTGGCATCCAGGGAATGCTGATATTCGCCCAAGAACATAGGTTCTGCTCCCTCGTGATGTTTTTGTGGGTGTATCCTCCACTTTGCTCCACATCTCTCCACTCCTATTCTATCTGCAAAAACTGATTCCCTTCTTTGTGAAAAAAAAAACTATCTTAAAATTATGCCTTTTTACTCGGGGTCCATTCGGCCGACATACTACCATCGCCGCTCACATCCGG
Organism: Syntrophomonas sp.; assembly: GCA_028709355.1. Lineage (GTDB taxonomy): Bacteria > Bacillota > Syntrophomonadia > Syntrophomonadales > Syntrophomonadaceae > PHAA01. The sequence goes on along the minus strand of JAQVXF010000133.1, from coordinate 1,570 downwards.
TAGCCAAAAAAGTGGGGCGAATCATCCTGGCCCGCACATAACAAAGAGGTGGATGGAACAGCTTTGACTAATAGTCAGTGCCGGGTCCAAACCACCTCTTGATGCAGGTGCTATAAAAAATGTCTATTTCCAAGATGACGTCTCTTAAGGAGGGATGGAAGAGAATAGTATCGAAATGGCTATTGCTCTGGCATCCCGCTAATTCACCAGGTGAATATTCCTTATAGTTTGTAGAGATCCTGGGCGTCTACGTAGTTTATCTTCTTGCTCTCGAAAACTTCCTTGGCCTTTGTTATATCCTCTACCTTAAATATAACCAGGGCCTCACCGCCAGCGAAACCCAGGAAGGCATAAAGGTATTCGATGTTGATGTTTTCCTCTGACATCTGGTCCAGGACATCGGCCAGTCCACCAGGTGAATCGGGCATGCGCACTGCGATGACCTCTGTTTCACTGACCGTAAACCCTGCTTCTTTGAGAATCTTGTAGGCTTGATCGGGATCATTCACAATCAACCTCAGAATTCCGAAGTCAGAGGTGTCAGCAATAGAAAGAGCCCGGATGTTGATGCCTGCATTACCCAGCACCCTGGTAACATGGGCCAGGCGCCCGCTGGAATTCTCCAAAAAAACGGAAATTTGCTTCGCCATATCTCGTTCCCTCCTATATCTTGCGATTATCTCTCACCCTGACCGCTTTGCCTTCACTGCGAGGTATGGATTTGGGCTCCACTAAACGGACTTTGACGGCGATCATCAGATTGCTCTCCAATTCCTTGGCAATCCTGCGGTTCAGATCCTCGAGTTTGCGGATTTCGTCGCTGAAGATATCCTCTGATACCTCCACCTGTACCTCCATCTGATCCAGGTTGTCTTTTCGGTCCAATACTATCATATAATGAGGTTCTACTCCAGGTATACTCAGCAGTATGGTCTCTATAGCTGATGGGAAAACATTTACCCCGCGTACGATCAACATGTCGTCGGAGCGGCCCAGAACCTTCTGCATACGCACATGGGTACGACCGCAGGGGCAATCCACACTGGTAAGAGTAGTCAGGTCTCTGGTCCGGTAGCGAATCATTGGGATAGCCTCCTTGGTCAGAGTGGTAATCACCAACTCGCCCAGCGACCCCTCTGGCAGAACCTCTTCGGTCACCGGGTCTATTATCTCCACCAGAAAGTGGTCTTCAGCGATATGCAAGCCGGTCCGAGCAGGACACTCAATGGCCACTCCCGGTCCCATTATTTCACTCAGACCATAAATATCGAAAGCCTTGATGCCTAGCTTTTTCTCGATTTCGATCCGCATGTTTTCCGACCAGGGCTCCGCCCCGAAAACCCCTGCTTCCAACTTGAGGCCGGTGGGATCGACCCCCATCTCGGCCATCACTTCAGCTATGAACAGGGCGTAGGATGGGGTACAGGTGAGGTGGGTGGTGCCAAAATCTTGCATCAGCAAAATTTGGCGCTGGGTGTTCCCCCCCGAAACCGGAATTACCGATGCCCCCAAGCGTTCCGCCCCGTAGTGCACTCCCAGCCCACCCGTAAACAGTCCGTATCCATAAGCG
>JAQVXF010000132.1 GCA_028709355.1 Syntrophomonas sp. | reverse complement strand
CGGTCGGCGGCCGCTGTTTTCACCAACCTGAGCATATTCGGCCTATCCCGCCGCGGGTGCTCGCCGTCGTTCAAACGGGGAGGGATACAAGCCACCCGCGATAATTCCGGAACCGGTATCAGGCACAGCCGGGCATTGTATATCTCCAACAACAGCTCCTCAGTGATGATATGGTTGCAGGGACCTGTCCGCAGGCGTCCGTCGCTGCCCAAAACTGCCACGTCACCACCCAGCAGCAGGGCATGATCAGGATTATGGGTAGTCATCACCACCGAATAACCCCGTTCGGCCATATCACGGATGATATTCAAGACCCGCAGCTGATTACCTGAATCCAAGTGGGCGGTGGGTTCATCAAAAAGTATAACTTGGGGTTGATGTACTATGGCCCGGGCGATGACGGCCTTCTGCATCTCCCCGCCGCTGATTTCGGTATAGGGTTTGTCCGCCAGATGGGTTATCTCCAAGGCCTCCAGGGCTTCCCAGGCCGCTTTCCGGTCTGCTTCTCCGGGCCGGCTGAAAATGCCTATCCGGGGAGCCCGCCCCATAGTCACGAAATGCAGCACCGAGTAACCGTAGGCAGGAGTATGGATCTGTTGTACATATCCTACCAGCTGGGCTATCTCCCGGAAGGACATATCCCTCAGGTCCCGGCCGCACAATCTGATCTCCCCGGTAGTGGGCTTCAGTAATCCCGCCATACAGTTCAGCAAGGTGCTTTTCCCCGCCCCATTGGGCCCCAGGATCGACAGGATAGCCCCTTCCGCTAGAGTCAGAGCGACATCGTTAAGCACACTCGTTTCGGTCTGAGGGTAGGTGAAGCCGAGATTTTTGATCTCATATATCAATGTAATTTCATCCTCCGCTTGTATAGCAGCCAGGCGAAAAAGGGAGCCCCGATGATACCGGTCAGGATACTTAAAGGCAATTCGGAGCTGCCAATGGTCCGGGCGGCGGTGTCCACCAGCAACAGGAAGATGGCCCCTACCAGAGCGGCTGCGGGCAGCAGCCGGGTGTTCTCCGGGCCCACCAACATACGGGCGAAATGAGGGATGACCAGTCCCAGCCAACCGATGGTACCCGCCACACACACCGCGCTGGCGGTCAAAAGGGTCGAGCATAGGATGGCCACGTTACGGGTCCAGCGGACGTTGACCCCCAGGGTCTGGGCATCTCTTTCGCCCAGGGAGATGACATCGATCCACCACGACATGCTTAAGATAACTATGGTGCTGACAATGATAGCCGGCATAACACTGCCCAAGGTAGGCAGGTTGACATATGACAGACTGCCCATCTGCCAATAAACGATGGTGGCCAACTGGGTTTCCGGGTCGGCGATATATTTGAGCAGACCCAACAGGGAGCCCAACAGTCCGCCGACGATGATCCCGGAGAGTACCAGCATGATATTGGAATCACTCTTAAGCAGACGAGGGATGGCCACCGTAATAGTGACCGCCAATAAACCGCCGCAAAAAGCGAATATCTGAATGCCGGTTGCCGATAAAGCCATCAAGATGGCGATCGCAGCACCGATACAGGCTCCTGATGATACCCCTAAAAAATCGGGAGATACCAGGGGATTTTTGAAGATCCCCTGGTAGGTCGCCCCGGACATGGATAAGACGGCTCCGATGACTACTGCCGCCAGGATACGCGGCAAACGCAAACCCATTACCACACTCTCCGCCATGGGATCAACCGGCCCAGCCAGACCCAAGATATTGGCATAGACTATCTGCAGGCTTTCCAGGGGGGTGATGGGGTATTTGCCCACACACATACTCCAAACCATGCAGACAGCCAGTGCGGCCAGCAAGAACAGGTTTATCGACAATACCAGCCATTTGTTGGCCATTTTACGCCTCAAAGGGGCTCAGGCATAGATTTTAATAACCCAGCCAGGCCCGGTCAAAAGTAGTTCCGTAGGTCATGGTATAGAATGCGTTGACGTCCTTGATGAAGTCCTGCTCGCTGTATTTCTCCGGATACATCTGGTTCAGCATCCATAGGGTGCCGAGTGAGGACTGTACTCCGGGGAAGTCCCAAAGGTCCTGCTTGGCTGGGATGTAGCCGATGTGGTTGTTCTTGATCGCATTGAGCTTGGCAAAGCTGGGGTCTTTCTTCAGTTCGTCGATCTTATAACTAGCCTGGCTGTAGTCCTCGCAGAATATGAAGTCGGGATTCCAGGCGAAGATCTGCTCGGTTCCCACCGTAGGCCAGATCTCTTTGGACTCGATCGCTTTGGCCAGATTGATCCCCCCGGCAGATTCTATCAGGTAGGACTGGAGCATAGCCCCATGGGCTACCTTGCCCAATTCACTGCCCATCACGATAGCGGTCTTACGTTGGTCGGCCGGTATATCCTTGGTCAAGTTCTTGGCGAAAGCATTCTTTTCGTTATAGAAAGCGATCAACTGTGTGGCTTTGTCTTCGGCGCCCAGCACTTTACCCACGAGTTCGGTGGCTTTGATCAGATCTTCTGGGGATTCGGCATAGATGCCCACTGCCGGAATGCCTAACGCCTGTACCGCATCCAAGCTCTTGGTATCAGTAGATTTGTGGATGAAGACGTCCGGTTTCAACTTGGCCAATGCTTCCAGGTCTGGCTGGCCCTTGCCGACGGTGCCCACGCTGGCCAGATTGGGAGCTACTTTCACGGCGAAGTCGGATTTGTAATTGATCCCAGTGATGATGTCACCTTTGCCCAAGGCCAGGACGAAGCTGGTGGACGGACCCCAGACCAGGGCTACACTCTTGACTTGGGCCGGAACCGTTACCTGCCGGCCGGCCTGGTCGGTGACGGTAATGGTAGTAGGTTTGGGGGCTGGCTGTTCAGCGGTCTTGGTCGCACAACCGGTAAACAGGGTGGCCATCAACAGGATGGTTAAGAGCATCGCGATTCTTTTCATGCCTTTAGATTTCATTTATTCTCCTCCTAAAAATATATTGGATCTATTTTCACAGGCTGCCTGCCTGATCATATATGGCTTCCCCTGGAGACTGCCCTGCCTAGGCTGCAGATCCGGTCTCTGTCCATTCAGAATGGCTCGAGGCCCCAAAAAAAGACGGTGTGCCGAGGCAGACCGTCATGCGAAGCAATCGTATGCTCGATCTCCTTTCCACACTGGGAGGCCCAGGCGTTTCCCCCTGAACCCAATGGTTTGTCAGCCATGGTTCAACCCGCAGGCTCACAAACTCGAAGATAGCTATTTATTTAGGTTTTACTTCGCCGTGTGCATACAATCTTCCTGCCGGTTTGTCGAGATTTATCATAACTAGCTCGATGGACGTCCGCTAATGATATTGGCCGGTGTTTAGCCAAAACTCCCGATTTGCAGTATAATCCACTAAAGCGCCGCCCCGGAACCACCCAGATTGCGGCTGAGGGCGCAGAATCATACATGTTTGAAGGAGGGACTTAGTCAATGTGGGGAATAATCGATGCGGGCAACTGGCAGTCGCTGATCGATATGAAGACCGGTCGGCAATTGGAGAACCCACCGGACAGTTTTGCCGATATCCGCGCCCTGGCTCGCACCTGGCCTTATCCGGGCGACCTCAGCGACGAGAGTATCGACTGGGTGACCGGCGCGGCCCAGATGGTGGTGGACATGCATCACCCGGACTGGATGTTGCTGACATTTGTCCAACCCTATTTCATAGAGCTGTTCTCTCCTGAAGACAAGGATATGAGCATGCTGAGACAGAGGCGTATCCTGGATGCTATCAAGTCGTTCAGCTCCCGCAATGGATTTGCGCCGCTGGTAGTGGCGACCTCGGAATATGTGCCTCTGCAAGGCTTCATCACCCAGCCGGAGACCCAGGGGATACTGGAATCCTGGCCCTGGGGTTTTGCTATGGCTGGTATTTCCAATCCCGCGAGCGCAGATGAAGAAATCTTGGCGGCTCATCCCCTGATCCAGGATGTCATCCCCAAATCCCGAGTCTTGAAATCTTACCCCCATCTGCGGCCCGAATTCATCGAATATTTACCCGATTACGTGGTAACAGCTAAGGAAGGTTATGCTTTCCGGGGCCTCAACTACCATCATGGTCAGATTTACATGGCTGACACCTATGCTCCTACCCTGCCGGTTTGCTCCGCCATCGGACGGCCCGGTCATGTGCGCGACATAAAGGGTCTGATGGACCAGGCTTTGGACGCCGGGCAAAAGGTGCTGCTGGTGGTGATCGAAGGTTACCGCCAGGGGAGCCTGCCGGCGGAATTTGAGGCCTGCGACAACATGGACGATTGGTATTCCTACCGGGGTATGCAGTTATATCATGTCCTCCACACCGGCATGCCTTTTTATGAGACCGACAGC
>JAQVXF010000131.1 GCA_028709355.1 Syntrophomonas sp. | reverse complement strand
TCACCGGTAAGACTATGGCCTGCTTCGAACCGGCCCTGGATTACCTGGTCCTGAAGATGCCCCGCTGGCCCTTCGACAAGTTCGCCGCTGGCCAGCGCCGGCTGGGCACCCAGATGAAAGCCACCGGTGAAGTAATGGCAATCGACCGGCGCTTCGAAGCTGCTCTGCTGAAAGCGGTACGCAGCCTGGATCTGGGCCTGGACAGCCTGAACCTGGCTGAGATGGCGGATCTGCGCCAGGATGAATTGGAGCGGCGGATGGAACAGGCCGATGACCAGCGATTGTTCGTGATCGCGGAAGCCCTGGCCCGGGGGATGAGCATCGATACCATTCATCAGTTCACCAAGATCAACCGTTTCTTCCTGCATAAGATCAAGAACATCGTGGATTTCAGCCGCCTGCTGCAGCAACGGCGCCTGGACCCGCAACTTCTTAAGGAGGCCAAGCAGTTGGGATTCACCGACCGCTACATCGCTCAACTGCAGGAGACCGGGGGTGAGCCAGGCATACCGGTTCGCCAACTGCGGCAGGATTTGGGTATCGCCCCGGTCTACAAGATGGTCGATACTTGTGCGGCCGAGTTCGATGCGGTCAGCCCTTATTTTTACTCCAGTTACGAGGCCGAGAACGAAGCTTGGCCTGATCCGAGCGCGTCCAAGGTGTTGGTCATCGGTTCCGGTCCCATCCGCATCGGCCAGGGGATCGAGTTCGACTATTGTTCGGTCCATTGCGCCTGGGCTCTGCAGGAGAGTGGCACCCAGGCGGTGATCATCAACAACAATCCCGAGACGGTCAGCACTGACTTTGATACCTCGGACCGGCTATACTTTGAACCGCTGGCCTATGAAGATGTCATGAACATCATCGAACTGGAACAGCCCGAGGGGGTGATCGTACAGTTCGGGGGACAGAACGCCATCAATCTGGCTGCCTCCCTGCACCAGGCGGGAGTGAAGATCCTGGGCACCGGTCAGGATAGTATTGACCGCTGCGAGGACCGTCAGCGTTTCGACTGCCTGTTACAGGAACTGGGGATACCCCGGGCGCCGGGACGCAGCGTGACCTCCCTGCCAGAAGCGGCAGTTACCGCTGCCACCATCGGCTACCCGGTCCTGGTCCGGCCTTCATATGTCTTGGGGGGGCGGGCCATGGAGATCGTCGACAACCAGGAAGAGCTGGAGCGTTACATGACGGCCGCGGTCAGGGTCCATACCGACCAACCGGTGCTGGTAGATAAATACCTGCTGGGTCAGGAACTGGAGGTGGATGCGGTGGCCGATGGGGAGGAGGTCCTGATCCCCGGCATCATGCAGCATATCGAGCGCGCTGGCATCCATTCCGGCGACAGCATGGCGGTCTTCCCCGCCTACAATCTAAAGGCCCGTATCGCTGCTAAAGTGGTCGATTACACCACTCGTTTAGCCCTGGCCTTGCAGGTCAAGGGTATCATCAATATCCAGTTCGTGGAGCATGAGGAAGAACTGTACGTGATCGAGGTTAATCCCCGTTCCAGCCGCACGGTGCCGTTCGTCAGCAAAGTCACCGGGCTGCCCCTGGTCAAGCTGGCTACCCTGGCTGGTCTGGGCAGAACCCTGCGGCAACAGGGTTATAAAGGGGGATTACAGACTCGGCCGGATTTCTATGCGGTCAAGGTGCCGGTCTTCTCCTTCGGCAAACTGGAACAGGTTGACGTCAGCCTGGGACCGGAGATGAAATCCACCGGAGAGGTCCTGGGCCTGGACAAATCCCTGCATATGGCCCTTTATAAAGGCCTGCAGGCGGCCGGGATGCATATCCCTGATCAGGGCACCATCGCAGCCACTATCGCGGACCGTGATAAACAATCGGCCCTACCTCTCTTGGAGGGTCTGGCCCGCCTTGGTTACCGACTGGTGGCCACCGAGGGCACCGCCCGGGCTTTGGCGGAGGTGGGGGTCAGAGCCGAGCAGATCCAGAAGATAACCGAAGGAAACCCCAACATAGTGGATTTGCTCAAAGCGGGGCAGGTGGACCTCATCGTCAACACCCTTACCCAGGGTCGATCCCCTTCCCGCGATGGCTTCCAGATCCGTCGGACGGCGGTGGAATTAAATGTGCCGGTCCTGACCAGTCTGGACACCCTGCAGGTATTGTTGGAGGCGATACGCGAGCACCGCCATCGCTGTCCCGCCTCCTGTGTATCCCTGCAGGAGTACCTGGCGGGGAGTTTTCCCTGGGTGGACGCCGTTTGAGCCATAGCTGGTCAGCAACACTTGTCGATAGGTATACAGTATGTTTGCCGCCCAGCCGTTTACAAGGCTGCAGCGGGGGGATATACTACAAACACCTTACAAGTTAAGGTCTTGGACAAAGGAGTCCGGATCTTCCCGACCTCGCGGGAAGGCTCGGGCTCCTTTTCTTTTTCCAGCAGGAGAACAGCACCAAGCTAAACGAACTTGAGGAGGGAGCCGGATGAAAAAGATCGAAGCCATAATAAGGCCTTCCAAACTGGAAGATGTCAAAGCAGCTCTGGAAAAGATACAGATCCGGGGCATGACCGTCAGTGAAGTGAAAGGGCGCGGATTGCAGAACGAGCAGAAGCAGTATTATCGAGGCCGGGAAGTGTCGGTCGATCTCAATCCCAAAATCAAGTTGGAGATCGTCTGTCATGACGAATCAATGGAGAACATCATTTCCACCATTATCAACAATTGCCGCACTGGCAAAAAAGGGGACGGCAAAATCTTTGTATACCCCATCGAAAGGATAATCCGCATCAGTACCCGCGAAGAAGGCGGGGCGGCGCTCTAGATATGAACCATATCAGTTACAGGCGATGGCGCTTGGAGGGTGAGGCAACAGCCTGCCAGCCAGACGCTTTCTTGTTTTTAATGGGCGTAATCAAAATCTACTTGGAAATGAGGAATAGAGATGAATCCAAAAAGCAAAGTAATCCTATTTACGCTGAGCACCATGGTTCTGTCGATGGGATGGCCGCTGATCGCCTGTGGTGCTGAAGAATCCATCATCGATACCGGCGATACCGCCTTCATCATAATCTGTTCGGCCCTGGTGATGATCATGACCCCCGGCCTGGCCCTGTTCTACGGGGGGATGGTGCGTCGTAAAAACGTGCTCAGCATCATCATGCAGTGCTTTACCGCCATGGCCCTGGTGTCGGTGCAATGGGTGCTGATCGGCTATACCCTGGGATTTGGACCGGACATCTCCCACCTGGTGGGAGGCTTGCAGTACCTGGGCCTGAGTGGGGTGGGGGGCGAGCCTAATCCGGCTTATGCCGCCACTATCCCTCACCAGACTTTCGTCTTCTTCCAGCTGATGTTTGCCATCATCACAGTAGCCTTGGTTAGCGGGGCATTTGCGGAGCGGATGCGCTTTTCCATCTTTGTCGGTTTCGTGCTGTTGTGGACCACCCTGGTCTACGATCCCTTGGCTCACTGGGTGTGGGGGGTGGATGGATGGCTGCGCAACCTGGGCGCCTTGGATTTCGCGGGTGGCACAGTGGTCCACATTAGCTCTGGTATCTCGGGTTTGGTCGCCTGCCTGCTGCTGGGACACCGCAAAGCCGAAGGTACGGAAGCGCTGGTACCCCACAACCTGCCCATGACCATGTTAGGTGCAGGTCTGCTCTGGTTCGGTTGGTTCGGATTCAACGCCGGCAGTGCATTGGGGGCCAATGGCCTGGCCGGGCATGCTTTCCTGGTGACAAATACCTCAGCAGCAGCTGGTGCCATAGGGTGGGCGGCGGTGGAGTGGGTCCGTCAGGGCAAACCTACTGCCCTGGGCGTGGCCAGCGGTTTGGTGGCCGGACTGGTGGCCATAACCCCGGCGGCTGGCTTCGTGACCGCTCCCAGCGCCATTATTATGGGGCTGATGGCCGGTCCCCTTTGTTACTACGCGGTCAGCACTCTGAAGATTCGCTTCCGCTATGATGACTCCCTGGATGCGTTCGGCATCCATGGTATTGGCGGGATATACGGAGCCCTGGCCACTGGCGTGTTCGCTACCAGGGCAGTCAATCCAGCCGGTGTCGATGGCCTGCTGCTGGGCAATCCTCACCTGCTCTGGGTACAGTTGCTGGCAGTCTTGGCTACGGCTGGGTTCGCGGCCTGCATGACTTTCACCATCCTGAAGACCTTGAGCCTGGCGGCACCGCTGCGGGTATCGGATGAAGACGAGGAAGCCGGTCTGGACTTAACCCAACACGGGGAAGATGCCTACGGGTACGGTGAGGCCAGCCCAGCTTGAGCGGGGGACCTGACCAGAACCGGTTTACAACTGGAACCACGGGATTGGGGCAGGGTTGGTTTGTGCCAGGGGACATACCTCTGCCTCTCCCGGCGGGGCCCA
>JAQVXF010000130.1 GCA_028709355.1 Syntrophomonas sp. | reverse complement strand
GCATAAACCTTAACTTGTCCGGCCAGACCTTGAGATGCTAATGAGTTGACCAATGTCTGATACAACTCCGCTTGGTCCACCGTGCCTTGGGCTGCGGCTTTACTAGACGGACTTACGGTCGAGACCACCATGTTATTCCCACCTGCGGTAATGTAGTCGAGAACGGCTGCTTGGCCGATTATAGAAGCGACAGCATCGTTAAGGTTGCCTCCCTCAATATTTAAAGCCTTTATCAGGGCCGCTGTTTCATCGTCATAACTTCTGGCTGTGATAATCTTCATGTTTTTATCGACGGCCATCTCCACGCCATTATGGATATCCACAGATACATAGGCGACTGCTTGGTGGGGTACCACCAGCTGCTGCAACAGCGGGAAGACAAACCATACCAACAATAAGGAAGCTACCAGCAGCATCGGCTTAATAGTTGCGGACAGCCAGTTGCTGTTGTAGGCGATCTCCTCACCGATCCTGGTTTCGCGGGAAGGTCTTGCGATCTTGGCATAAGTGCCTTGGGGAGTGAGGACGATACAGTTGTTGCCACTAATCTTAGCTACAATACCACGCTTATGGAACCTCATCATTACGATAGATCGCCCCCATCAGTTAAAATGGACATAGGAACTCAGGTGGATGAACTGGTCCAGGTTGGCCATGATTATGGCACTGGCGATGATGAACTTTCGGCCTCTTTCCAGGGTCTTGCGTTTTACCCCGCAGCTCCTTTCCAACTCGTTCAAAGGCAATTGCTTCTTGACGATGAGGAATTTCCACAGTTCGTCAGTGTGCGCTAGTTTGCGGGCTACCTGCAACAAAGTCTGCCGGGAATCCCGATGACGGGGAGAAACCTCAACCAAATCCTCAAAGCCGATCGAGTAGTCTGACAGTATGCCTTCTAACCTTTCCATTTCCTCGCGCCGCTCGAGCTCGATGGTTTCCTTGAGATAATTCTCCTGGGCAATCTGCCCCTCCAGATAAACGCTCAGATCCTGATCGTCCAGCGGCACAGCCTGCTGCTTGACCTGGGTACGAGTATAGTCCTTCAAGCGGTTGATGATAACGACGCGACAATAGGACAGGAACGGAACTTTTTTGGTAGGGTCATAGGTACAGACGGCCGAGTCAAATGCCATCAGGCCGATACTAAGCTCATCATCGTGGCCCCATTCCAGCATGCGCTTGCTATACTGGGCGGCGGTCTTCATGATAAACGGTCGGTAGGCATCGATGAGTCTTTCCAAAGCGGTGTGATCGCCAGCTTGACTCCTCCTGATGTATACCAACAGACCCCGGTCGGTGGCTAAGTCCATAAAAAGTACTCCATAGGATACGAAGGTAAAAACTCTTACCAACATAATACGCAGTTGTTCACAGAATTGAGGGCGTAGTACACCCTTTCCAGCTATTCTATATATAATACGTTTTATATGCAAATCCCGTTGAGGGCAAGAAAATTCAGGCAACGGCCAAAAATTTCGCATCTCCCTTTAAAATAGGACCCGCAGATGAGCTGACTGGAACCCATCCCTATAAGAGTACCACATTATCTCCAAGCCCAACCATTGTTCGGCCATATGGTATCATAGAGATATCTATACCGGTCAAAGGTTCCGATGTATACTTTTGTTGACTGCATAGACTAGGAAGGAGATACCTTGTTGCTCGGGAAAGTCGTATTCTGGATCATTTTCACCCTATTTTTAACAACCGCTACATTAGTTTTAGTCTACCTGTTCTGGAGGATAAGCAAGGCTGATAAAGATGTTTTAGCTGTTCTTAGCGCTTTGCTGTTAGTGTTAATAGGTTACCAATATTATGACAACAATCGGATAGTTGTGAAACGAGAGACTATTGAACTGGAGAACCTGCCGCCAGCCTTTGAAGGATTCACCATATTGCAGCTGACCGACCTGCATGGAAAGAACTTCGGTCGGGAACAGTCAAACCTGACTGCGTTGGTCAACCTGCTGGATCATGATATGGTGGCGATTACCGGGGATATGGAGACCAGCAGGGCTGATTTCGAGCCTTTCTTAAAACTCCTTGACGGTGTAGAAAATGGCGAGCTTGTTTTCTACATTAACGGTAATTATGACCTGGCTTATAATTCCCTGACAGGTCAAAAGACCCAGATTGGGACGCTCCTGGAAGAACATGGCTGCATAATGTTGAACCAACCATACCCCTTGGTAAGGGGTGGTCACACTTTATGGTTGACCGAGGTGATGACACGCCCCTATCATGGATTTGATGTTTATGATGGGGTCCCCCGCAATGAATTCCGCAGCGATGCTTTATATGAAGCATACCAGGAACAGTTGGAGCACCTGCAAAGTTGGGCCAGGCAGGTGAATGACGGTCCAGATGTTATGATAGGGCTGGCCCATATACCTTTTAAGCAGTCCGACCTGGAAAGCGAGCCATCCCAGACTGGATATCTGGAGTTCGATCTGGTTATCGCGGGGCATTACCATGGCGGGCAGTTGCGGATTCCAGGTTACGGGGCGCCTTTCATCCCCGTCGCTAGCACTTATTTCTACGAGGGCTTTTTTCCTGATCAACGATATGTAAGTGGGCTGGTGGCCGGCAACGGCGTCCAGCAATTTGTCAGCCGGGGTCTGGGAGCCAGCAATCTCCTGTTCCGGCTCTTCAATCCACCGGAGATAAATCTGCTGACGTTGAAGGCTCAGGACTGATAACTTGGAGGTAAGCATATGGATTTTAGAGAACTGGTAAAAAGACGCTACAGTGTACGTTCCTACAAGCCTGATCCGGTCGAAAACGAGAAGCTGCGGTACATTTTAGAGTGCGCTCTTCTGGCTCCTACCGCCGCAAACCGGCAAGCCATAAAGGTTATTTTACTCCCTACCGAGGGCCACCAAGAAAGACTGAAATCCATATATAATAGCAGTTGGTTCTGTTCAGCCCCCTACCTGCTATGTGTCTGTTCAATCCCAGGCAAATGCTGGACCAGATCTGAAGACGGCAAAAATTACAGCGACGTGGATGCCGCTATCGTTATGGATCATATTGTGCTTGCCGCTACTGAACTCGAGCTAGGTACCTGTTGGGTAGCCGCTTTCGACGTGGAGGCAACCAGAGCGATACTCAAATTGGATGATGCTTGGGAACCAATCGCCTTTACGCCATTGGGATACTCGGATCAACCTGTTCCCAACAAAAAACGTAAGCCTTTGGAGGAGGTGGTAATTCATTCTGGTCACAACCTGGGTCAATATGATGCGTCCATTAGCAAGAAGGCAGCATTGACCCGGCAGCAGTTCAGATCATCTTTGGGGCGGATTGGACTGGTGAGAAAGTTACATCGACTTCTGTCAGGCAGTTAGGCATCTTGGCTTCTGAATCATGGCTTCGGTCGATCGAAATACTAATCAAACCAACTTAGTACTGGATCAGTCCGATATACGATGGGTAGCAACTCCAATGACGCTAATCATCTTAATCCATAACCACTTTTGATACTCTGCAAAATGGTAGTAATTCCGGTGCTGACTCAAAATCGGGAGCACCGTATTATTGAACAATTTATTTTACTAGAGATACTCCTTGTCTATACAACTGCCCGAAATCTTTGTTTTATGCAATCGATGACCCTTTCCTGGTCATCCACTGACATCCCTGTGCCGGAAGGCAGGCACACACCATTCTGGAATACGAAATCAGCTACACTGCTACTATCTCCATGGGTGAAATACGGACATCCTGCAAACAACGGTTGCCTATGCATTGGTTTCCATACCGGCCGTGATTCGATATTTTGGACCTCCATGGCCTCAATAAGCTGCATTGGCGTGATTTCGACCGCCGGGTCCAGAACCATTACGGTTAACCAGCGATTGCACCGGCTTTCCGGTGTTTCCCGAATGAAATCCACGCCCGGCAAAATCCCGAGTTTCTGCTGGTAACGACCAAACACTTGCCGTTTGGCCTCAACCCGCTCATCCAACACCTGTAATTGGGCTCTCCCAATTCCAGCCAGAATGTTGCTCATGCGATAATTGAATCCCATCTCAGAGTGCTGATACCATGGTGCCGGGTCGCGGGCCTGTGTGCCCAAAAATTGGGCCCTATCCAAATAGGATTCGTCATTAGATACCAGCATTCCACCACCAGAAGTGTTTATAATTTTATTACCATTAAACGAATATATGCCCAACTCTCCCCAAGTTCCGCAACTCCGGCCTTGGTAGTAAGCCCCCAGCGCCTCGGCTGCATCTTCCACCACCGCAACCCCATAATGGTTACATATCTTAAGTAGAGATTCCATATCAGCACTGTGGCCATACAAATCAACCACGATCACTGCTTTGGGGCGGCGCCCCACGTTTTCAGCCCAGTCAAACGCCTTCTGCAAAGCAACTGGAG
>JAQVXF010000129.1 GCA_028709355.1 Syntrophomonas sp. | reverse complement strand
TCTCCCTGCTCTACCTGGACTTGTACTCGCTGGTGCTGGCCGCCCTGCAGGGCAGTCGCCATTACGCCAGCTTCGAGATCATGCAGAAATCCGCCAAAATCCAGGAGCTGGTTGCTGATGACCGTCTGGCCGGGGGATTGGTGGCGTGGGGTAAGACCGGCACCTTTGACCAATCGGAGATAGTCGACATCCTGGCCGCCAAGATGATGCAGCAGCCTCACCAGGCCCTGGCGGGCCTGGAAATCTTACGCTATCTGCAGATGCAGAGGGCGCTGGTGCTGGATAAACCGACGGCCACCCGGATCCTGGCCATGTACCTGCAGCTTTTTTACTGGCTGCCTCATACCGCCTTTATAAACGGCCAATTGGTCAAGCAAATCGGAATCCAGGCCGATGCAGTGGTCCGGGTTGAAGCAGACAGAATCCTGGCGGCTCAGCAGCGAGCCCGGCAGTTTGACCCTGCGCCCCCCCTCGTACACCAGGCTCCCCTCACCGCCGGGGACCAGTTGCTTTTTGATAAGATGATCCATTTGAGCCAATCGATGGGAGTGTTTTAGAGTGGAACCCGTGACCACAGCCGCACCATACAACCAAATACTGGAGGATTTGCTGGCCCGCCTGCACAGCGACCTTGACCATCAAGCCCAGCACTTTCCGGCGGGGGTTGAGTCAGAGGGACTGGATCAATACCTGCTGGACTTGAACACCTTCTATTACCAAAGCTTCCACGACCATTTCATGCCAAAATATCAGCAGGCTATGGAATCCGACCTGCGCCGCATACACGGGCTCAGCCGCCAGGATACCACTGTCCAGGCAAATCTGGTCGCCACCCTGCGGCTGCTGACCAGGCTCTACAACCAGACCAAAACTTCTATCAGCCAGCTGCAAGGCTTGCATAATCAAACCGATGCCCATCTGCTGGTTGTACAGACTGGCGTGGAGGCCCGCAGTGTCGATCTATTGTATCTTCTAAAGGAGCACACCGAGGCCTGGGTGGAATTTCGCCACCAGGTAGACATCAGCCGCACTTTGGTCATGGACCGGCCATTGTGCAGCACCCTGGCACGTTTTCCGAGCGTCAGCCTGGCAGCCGGCTTGTTCAGGACCTGGAAACCGGCAAACGGCCGAGACAAGCGCGAATTCAATCGCCTGCTGGCCCAGTGGCAGCTTGCTTTGCGCTTGTTGATGCAAATGCAGGGAACCCCGTCCCCAGGAAAAGCCTATTTCAACCCTCAACTGGATGAGCTGGAAAAAATCGATGCCAGCTGGGATCAGCGCAAGGCGATCCCCGCAGTCCGAGGTTGGTACAAATTGAACCTTCAACCCACCTATCATCTCTACCTGGAGGTCTTGAAGGATTCGGCAGCCAGAAACGACCAGCGCCGTACCTCACGAACAGCGGTACAGTTTTACGACTGGCTGCAGGCCTGGCTGCGTATCCTGGAGTACAGCCTGGATTTCTCGGCTCGGGGTTGGGACGGTTGGCTGGACCGATTGTCATCGCTGGCCAACCTGGAGGAGGATCACGGCTTGGTCTGGGCTGATTTCAGCCAGCGCGGCCTGCAATCCATCGATGAATTGATAACCGGCCTCTCCACCGCCCGGGATGACAGTTACCGACCTTTCCGCGACAAGGCCCGCCAAATCCTTACCGAGGCCCGCCAGCAGCTGCATCTATCTGGGGAGGAACAGCCGGGAACGATTGGTCCCCTGCGACCAGCAGCAGAACGACTGGCGGGCGAGATCGACATGACTCTGCGGGCGATGGAGATCATCGATGACCGGGAGGCTCATATCCAAGCGGAAATGGTCACCTACACCTCCATCAATGCGATCCTGGCTTCGGAAATAGCGATATTGGCAACTGTACACCAGGAAGTGGCGAAGATGCTGGACAACCGCCTCCTAAAAAACAATTTCGAAAACCTGGAGATTCAAGTGGAGCATGTTGCCATCCAAACCGGAGCACAATTCCCGGCGGCCTACGCTTACCTGCTGGATCAGTTCCCCATCGAGGTCCAGGCCGGGGATGCCCCACCCGGCACGGTAATCCATGATGAAGGCGACCTCTTCATCATCCAGGTCGGGGAACAGAGCTACCATGAGATACCCAGAATAATCATATCCGGGAAAGGATAAGCATATGCGCGTAGTCATGGATCTGGGCTCAAACAGTACCCGGCTGGCAGCCTGGCAGGAAGGCCAACCGCGGGCCAATCCCTCCATCTCGGTGCGGTTACCGGGGCTGGATGATTTCGTGAGTCCTGGTGACGCTGACGGGTGGAGCCGCAAGGAATTCCAGCGCTACATCACCTTTCTGAACCGGGAATTTCTGCTGCCCAGTCGTTTGGCGGTCAGTGCGGTAGCGGCAGCCCTACCGGGAATGCCGGGCCTGGCGCTGCGCCGTTCCCTGTTGGAAGCGATCGAGGCCGTCCTGGGTCTGGAAGAGGTTGTCGTTGTCCCTCGCTGCCTGGCCATGGCCGCCGGCTGGCAATTGCGCCACCAGCAATCCCTTGGTGATCTGATGGTGTTAAATGGTCTAAATAGAGAGATGGAAGTGGCCTTCCTCAGCGCCTGTCCTGGAGTCACTCTTACCCTCGAAGGACTGTGCGCCGGAGATAACCGGGTAATCCGTGACAAGGCTGCTCAATTAGGATTCCTGGACGCATTCGGTTGGAATTTCGATCGTCTGTATCTATTGGGAGATGTTGATGCCCACACCGATCTCGGCCAGTGGCTGGCCAACCTTCCCCAGCGGGTCTCAGTCCATCACGATCATGATCCGGCGCTGGCCGTGACCGAGGGCCTGCGGGCCCAGATAACGCCCCTCCTCCCTGGGGAGAGTCTCAGTATGCTCTATCCCTTCGATTTCTATCTGGCTTACTTCGATCGGGAGGGACAACCGGTCTCCTTCCATACCCTGCCTTTCGATACCACCAACCTGGAACTAGACTGCAATGCCCGCTATCGGCTGGCCAGCCTGTCCATGGCAGACGACCCCACCAGTCCAGCGCACCCGGAGCGGATCAATCTGCAGGTGTTCGAATCGGAGCGCCGGTCCGAACCCGGGCCATTCATCCTAGCAGAGGGGGAACCAGTCCTGAAGATCGAATGCTCCCCCACCGACCTGCCCGAGCGGATGGACCTGATCCTGGACATGGGCGCAGCGCTCATCCTTCCCCAACTGCCCTCCTCCACCGCTGAAGATGGGGTGATCCCGGAAGCCTTCTGGCAACACTACGCCAGTGGTCTGGCCCGCCTCTCCTCCTCCACAATCCTTGGGGCGGACTTTACCACCAACCAAACCCCGTCGGCCAATTCCTCTGCCGTCACACCCCTGGAAGGGCAGATCGCCCTCATCCTCACTCGGCTGCACACACTGCTGGAGCAGTGGAACCGCGACTGATCCCCTGAAATAGAATATTTTATTTGCTGGGCATGGAAGGACATCCCATTTCGGATGTCGAATCCTCTCTTGTTCAAAATTTCTCAATCTTGGTCGGAAAGGGGGGCAGTATTCGAGTATTTATCTCAGCACAAAACGTATTAGGAGGTTATCATGTCAGCAGCAAATGAAATGAAAGTCTCTGGACACGTCCAGGAACTGGTCGCCAACCCTACACCGTTGGGATTGCTGGGGCTGGCCATGGTCACACTGGTCGCTTCCTCGCAGAAGCTGGGCATCACCGCCGGTGTCGCCTACATCATCCCCTGGGCCATCTTCTTGGGAGCCGCCGCCCAGTTTGTGGCCGGCCTCATGGATTTCAAACACAACAACACCTTCGGGGCTACCGCCTTCTGCGCTTATGGTCTATTCTGGTTCGGGGTCGGTACTACCTGGTGGATGCAGACCGCCGGACTGATCGGCAAAGGGGCGGGATTTGACCCTCACCAGCTGGGCTATGCATTCCTGGGTTATTTTATCTTCACCGTTTTCATGACGGTCGGAGCAATGGGGACCAACAAGGTATTATGGTTGATCTTCTTCCTCATCGACCTGCTCTTCCTGGGATTATTCATGAGCACCCTGGGCTGGGGCGCAGAACATACCTGGCACCAACTGGCCGCTTACTCGGAGCTGGCCATTTCGATATGTTCCTTCTATCTTTCTGGAGCGGTGGTGCTTAATACTCACTATGGCTTCACGGTATTGCCTATCGGAGCGCCTTTCGGCTCCCTTTACCGCAAATCGCTGGCTCTGAAAGGATAAATCCGCTTTCTGGTTACAGAATATAAAATACCGCAGGCGATAGGGCCTGCGGTATTTTTGTTGCAAAAAAATCTAAATGAGCTAGGTTGCGCCGAGCCAGAAGCCGTGGCGATCAGTTGCTTGACTTCTCCAACTTGACGTAATGCGCCAGCCGTTCCCTATGCCTAATAGGCCTTGGCCCAGTAGTC
>JAQVXF010000128.1 GCA_028709355.1 Syntrophomonas sp. | reverse complement strand
TTTGGATAGCGCTGTGCTGCCCTTACCCTACTATATGGTAACACAGGCCCCAACGATTAATCATTGTCGTTCAATCGCCGCGCTTGTTCTGGAGGCGATTCAGGATGCCCACCGTGAGCGCCACCGTAATCGCCACCGCCGCGGTTATAAGCAGTATCGGGGCAGCCGCATCGTTGATGCCGGTGCGCGGTACTAGCCGGGTGTTTTTCAGCACGAAGAGCACCGCCAGGGCTATGGCCACTGCTGTGGCACTGGTCAGGATGGTGCGCCCCACCGTTTTATCCTCGCCTCGGGCCGGGCCGACATATGCGTTGGCGGCTAACAGCCGCACTACATAGATGCCCGAGCAGATAGTCACCAGGACCATGATATTGGCCGGGTAGGCTAACCAGCGCCAACCGAAGCCAGACAAACCAGCATCTATCAACAGCAGGTAAAGCAGCAGCAGGAAACACTGGTTGCCGATCTGGTTTCTCTTGAATCGCTGCATCTCATCGAGTCCGCTCCTATCCATTATTACCCTCCTCCCAAAAGATGTCGTTCAACGTCTTGCCCAGCACCCTGCAGATGGCTATGCACAGGTTGATGGTGGGGTTATAATCCCCGCTCTCGATCGCGTTGACCGTTTGCCGGGTGACCCCGACCGCATCCGCCAGATCTTTCTGGGACATATCCTTGGCCGCCCGGGCCGATTTCAAGCGCAGGTTTTTACCCACCCCGTCACCTCCGCTGCAATTTTAGCATGGGACAATAGTATCATTTATATTACATTGTGTCAATTTTATTTTACTTATTGGCAGACAGCCTACGCGCCTCAGCCGTGACCAGGCATAATATAAGCCCGGCACATTACGGCCCCATCTGTGTCGGGACTAGGTAAATCAGGGCGGAGAAATGTATTAGGCAAGTCCGCAGTAAAGACCCGGCGCCGGCTGCCCGGACGAGCCGATGAAGAATAGGGCGGGTTGGTATTGGGTCAGGCCCTTACGGGGGGATTAACGGCAGCAGCTGTTGAGCTGACCCTAGCGGATTCAGGCGGCGGGCTGAGCCGAGCAGGCGGTTTAGGCTAACTGGAAGTAGTATATGCCTTCCTCGCAGCTCATGGCCAGCTGGCCCTGGATGACCAGATGGTAGAGATGGGCCATGGCCTCGGCGGCAGCATGCAGTTTCTGGTTGAAGGGGAATTCATCCCAGCTCTTGAAGGTCAGATCCCATTTCATCCCGGCGGCAGCCTGGGCTGCGGTCATCCTCTTGTTCCCCACCAGACTCAGGACGTTGTCCAGACGCTGGCGATGATGCTCCTTTATCTCAGCTATCCTGGCCCGCATGTCCCTGATCAGGTTGCGGTGCCCCGGCAGGACCAGCTCCACGTCCAGGTCCGCGACCTTGTCCAGGCTCTGCAGGTATTCTCCCAGTGCATCCCGGTTCACTACCCACAGACCGATATTAGGAGTGATAGTGGCCAGGATGTGGTCACCGGCTACCAGCATCTTCCGCTCCGGTTCATAAAGGCACATGTGCCCGGGGGTGTGGCCGGGAGTCTCGATACAGCGGAAGTGGTATGCGCCTACCGACAACAGGTCACCTTCCCGCAGTTGGGTCAGGTTCACCGCCTTGTGGCTGGCGTACTTGACCACTGCTTCCTCCTGGGGGGTGTAAGGGACCCCGGCTGCCAGCAACCCACTCTGGCGCAGGTGTTGAGCCGCAGCCTCCAAAAAGCGGTGGTCTTTCAGTCCCGCTTCCAGAATGTACACATCCTGCTGGCTCATCAGAATCCGGTTAGCCGGCCGGGTCAGATATTCTACCAGGCCGGCATGGTCCGAATGGGCATGTGTCAGGAACAGATCGGTGTCATCCATGCTGACCTGCAACTGCTGCAGGGAGCTTTCCATCACCGCCCAGCACTCCTGCAAGTTGAAACCGGTATCCACCAAGAGGTTTCTCCCATCACCGCGAAATAGGTATGAATTCAGCACTCGCAGCGGGTTCTTGGGCAAGGGGATCTCGATAAGAAATACTGAGGGTAGAATCTCTTTGATCATATAGTCCTACTTCCTGTTCCCAATAAACATCCAAGCAACCATCTCTCCTGACCGGGCCAGGTGCTCCTGCTCCTAGCTGTCTTGCCAACCTTGATCCCTCCATCCGTCCGCTCTTAATAGAACATCTCCGGCTCACGGCGGACCTGGCTGTGATTCTTGATCAGCATCTGCCGCACCCGCTCCACTCGTTCATCTTCCAGGGAGACCGCCTGTACCGGACAGATCTTGACGCACCGGCAGCACTTAACGCATTTGGCCCCATCAATGTCGTGGAAGTCCGTCCAACTGATAGCCTGCATGGGGCAACTCTCCGCACACATTCCACATTCGATACAATCCGGGCTGATGTAGGGTATGGCATCGTGCTTGGCCCCCCTCTCTTTATAGGGGAAGTTGCCTTTCACCGACAGTGGCGGCCAACGACCAGTACCCTTGGCGTGGGCCAGAATTTTCACGACCCGGCTCCCGAAATCGCGGGCCACGTGCAGGTCCTGTTGATCGGGCCGGCCGGTCGCGACCAGGCGGGTATAGGAATGCTCGCCGATGAAGGCCCCCGCGGCGATACCGATGAAACCGGCCGCCTCCATGATGTCCTTCAATTCCAGCAGGGCATCGTCATAAGCACGGTTGCCGTAGACTACCACCAGGGCTGCCGGAGTTTGAGTTCCTCGCACCTGGGTCAGGTACTCGGTCAGGAAATCAGGCACCCGGCCTCCGTAAACCGGCACCCCCACCACTACCAGATCTTCAGTCCCGAATTTGATCCCCTGCCGGCGGCTGTAGGCATGGGTGATGTCATATTCCCGAGTATCGCCGCCCAGACCAGCCCCGATGGCGTTCAAAACCCGGGCGGTAGTGCCAGTAGCGCTGAAATAAACCAGATTGACTTTCTGTGTCACTATACTCCTCCTCCAATTCGATCCCCATCTCACCATCAAATCCAGATTGGTGCCGATGATATCGTTGGGTCGCCTGCTCCCCTGTCCACCTTGCCAATGCCTGTACCGTATGCCCACGGTGTGGCCGGCATCGGCATCATGGCCCCAAACCATCCAATTTCGCAGCCGGTGGCCTTTAACGGGCAGGCGCGCCTTGCCCTCGGAATTCCGGCCGTTATTTGTTCAAAGGGCATCCCGCGTAACATTTGAAACAATTATATTGGAAGCCGATGGATTGGGCCTGATAAAGGCTCATGAAGTCCTCCGAGACCAGCATCCGCTTCTGTTCCTCCGGGGATTTTTTCAGCACTTGGTTCCAGAACCCAATCGCCTTGCCGATTCCGTAGGGCTGAGATACCTTGAGACACTTCATGGGATCGGTGCGGCCTTCTTCATCCAGGGCACCAGCGGGGCAGTCCTCCACGCAGATGTCACAGTAGGTGCATACCTCCTCGATGCAGGGCGGATCGGACGCCAGGTCCAGGTCACACAGCACCGCCCCGAACAGCACCCGGGAACCGAACTCGGGATTAAGTACCAGATTATTGCGGCCGAAATTACCCAGGCCGGCCGCCACGGCAGCGTGGCGCAGGGAAACGTCACCGATCAAACCCATCTTGCCCTCCCCCATATTGAGGGGGTAGGAAAACGGGACCCCCATAGCTCGAGCTCCACATTCTTTCTCCAGGAACCGGGACAATTTAAGATTGACCCCCCGCATAAACTCGATCATGTCTATCCGGCCGGACATGGCTATCCTGGGATTAGGACTCTCGATCTGGGAGCCCTCCCGCATCATGGTCACCACCAGCGACCCGACTTCCGGAAAGATCTCCTGCAAGTCCGGGCTGCGCGGGCTCTTATAATCCGCGGCGTTGGCGATCCCTACCGCGTCAACTCCCAAGCTGAGTGCAAATTCCTTGATCCTGGCTCGCATCACATTACCTCCCTATCCTTGCTGATTTTTAGCATGTAACCGGCTCATCGCCACCTGCAAACAGGAAATCCAGGTGTCGCCACCTTCACCCGGTGACGGGACCGACAGTATCATCCCTGCTGAAATTATACCAGCCCCGTCCAAATTTGGACATCAAGCCCTCTTCCGGCGCCTATCCGCGGCAACAGTTGACCAGCAGGACCCCATACAATCCACCCAGGGGTTGGTATAACTGCACCGTTCACTCCCCGATGATCTTGACCAGCACCCTTTTGTCGCGCCGACCGTCGAATTCGAAGTAGAATATCTGCTCCCAGGTGCCGAAATCGAGCTGACCGGCGGTTATCGCCACTACTACCTCGCGCCCCATCACGGTGCGTTTCAGGTGGGCGTCGGCGTTGTCCTCGAAACCGTTGTGGCGATAATGGCTGTGCGGTTTCTCCGGGGCCAGTTTCTCCAGCCACACCTCGAAATCATTATGCAGACCG
>JAQVXF010000127.1 GCA_028709355.1 Syntrophomonas sp. | reverse complement strand
TATGGATTTATGTATTTATTCAAGGAGGAAGATGATGCCAAAAAAGAAGAGGCTACTAAGTTGTCATAGTATGTCAGACTTGACAAGTGATAAAGTATAAACTGACGAATGTCAGTCAAGCCTCCCGACCTCGGGGGGCTTTTGCTATTACTCCCAAGGAGGTGGCGTCATGAGCTGGACTGAGCTGGGGGCAATACTGGATAGACTGGGCAAGGCTATCCGCCTGGTGAGAGGCGGTGGTCAACCCGCGCGAGCGGGGCAATAGTGCTTTTAGGTACGGGCCATAGGCTGCGAAAACATACGACGCTATAGGTTCCGCTGTTTTGACTACCGCAGCCGCCGGTCAGGGAGTTGTACCCATCACATAGGCTGGGGTGGGGCCGATGGGTTGATTATCTGAGGTGAGATTGATATGCCGATTAAACCATTGAGGCCGTGTAATCAGATGGGCTGTCCCGAACTGATCAGAGACGGCCGGTACTGCGAGCGGCACAAGAAGGAGAAACAGAAGCAGATAGATGACCGGCGGGGAACATTTAGGGAGCGAGGTTATTCCGCTAACTGGGATAAACTAAAGGCGATAAAGAAACGCCGCAACCCATTATGCGAGATGTGTTTGCAGATGAATGTGGTCAAGCCTATGGAGTTAGTTCACCATATCAAGCCAGTAAGCGATGGCGGCCCGATGTTGGACATGGATAACTTGATGTCGGTTTGTCGAAAGTGTCATGCCAAGTTACATGGATACAGTAATTAAATTTCATAGAAAATAGGGTCTGCAGCCCGACAAGGACGGTTTCTCCACCGTCCTTTTTCTATGACTAAAACGGAGAAAAACAACACAAGGAGAGGTGTTTATATGGTTTGCCAATATTGCGGCAAAGAGATGACCGGGCGTAAGCGCAACTATTGCGACATAGAATGCGGGCGCAATGCCTATAAGAAAAAATTTAAAGACCAAAGGGAACAAAAGAAAGTAACTAAAGCATGTAGGGAATGTAGCAAAGAGTTTGTGCCTATGATGCCATGGGGTAAGTTCTGCTGTGATAGATGCAGGGATAAATATAAACGGCAACATCCAAATTATCCATCTTGTATCTGTAAGCATTGCGGTAAAGAGTATGTTCCAAAGAGCAAGGAGAGAACCACTTATTGTAGTAGGGAATGTGCTTTTGAACATAAGAAATCTAATGCTCGAGGTAAAACCCCGCATCTAGCCAAGACCAAAAAACAATTTATTTGTGTTGTGTGTGGAAGTGCATTTAAGTCTCATTGTTCTTCGGCAAAATACTGTGGGGCCGAATGCAGAAGAGTAGCGGGTTTAATACAAGGCCACGATAATAAATATTCAACACCCAGAAAATGCAAGTGGTGTGAAAAGATGTTTATACCAGAAGTAAACGCTAAGACCTGGGCGTATTGTTGCGAAGAACATAGGGAGTTAGCTGTAAAAGAACACGACAATAGGCACGGAATAAGCAAAGCGAAAAGGAAACGCATCTATTTGCGAGATGGTTGTAAATGTAAACTGTGCGGTAAGCCAATGAGAATGGATAAGATACACACTTTGGGAACCAACAAGCCACATCCATTGGCACCGACCATTGATCACATAATACCCAAGAGTATAGCGAGACAACAAGGCTGGACTAAACATCAGATACATGATGATAGTAACCTGCAAGCAGCACACTGGCAATGTAATATCGATAAGGGCGTCAGCGCTGTAGGCGAGCAGATACTATTGTTTGGCTAGGGGATAGGGGCATCCCAATTTCTGGAAGCCCTGTCTTCCGTGCCACGCCTGCAAGTCAGCGTAAATTTTCGCAATTCCCAAGTTAGGGGGTTTTATAGGTGCCAAACAATAAAAAACCAACCGCATTAAGGGTGCTCGAGGGTAATCCCGGCAAGCGGCCATTGCCTCAGAATGAGCCCAAGCCGGCCCCAATTATGCCCGACTGTCCCACCTGGTTCGACGCCGAGGCCAAGAAGTTCTGGGCTACTTACGGACCCAAGCTCCATTCCATCGGATTGCTGACCGAGGTCGACGGCCCGGCCTTCGCCGCCATCTGTGAGAGGTATTCGCTCTATGTCCGGTGCGTCCGGCGGCTCAAATCTAAGGGGCTGATCATGAAAACTGAATCTGGTTATGAACAACAGCGACCGGAGGTCAGTATTGCCAAGAACGCCTTGGCGGACGTCAAGTCGTTTCTAACCGAGTTCGGTATGACCCCGGCGGCCCGGTCCAGGATTGACCTAAAGGTCGATGAAAAAGAGATCGATGAAATGGAGCAGCTGCTCAGTAGGAAGTGAGGACCATGTACTATGATCCGGAGAAGGCTGACCATGCCATAAAGTTTATCCGCAACCTAAAGCACACCAAGGGGATCTGGCGCGGTACCAAGTTTACCGTGCTGCCCTGGCAGGACCAGGCGGTGCGGGATATCTTCGGCACCGTCCGGGACAACGGCTACCGGCAATACACCACCGCTTATCTGGAAGTACCCAAGAAGATGGGCAAGTCCGAACTTGGGGCGGCGATAGCCCTGCTATGTATGACGTCCGACAATGAATGGGCGGCCGAAGTCTATGGATGTGCTGCCGACCGGATGCAGGCCAGTATAATATTCGACGTAGCGGTGGACATGGTGGACCAATCGCCGGCCCTCAAGAAGGTCATCAAGCCGGTATTGAGCCAAAAGCGACTGGTATATATGCCGACCAAATCATTCTATCAGGTACTCAGTTCCGAGGCTTATAGCAAACACGGGCTCAACGTCCATGCGGTAATCTTTGACGAGCTCCATGCCCAGCCCAACCGGGAATTATATGACGTGATGACCGACGGATCAGGGGACGCCAGAACGCAGCCCCTGTTCTTTTTTGTGACCACCGCCGGGGATGACCCCGACCATGAGAGCGTGGGCTGGGAGGTACACCAAAAGGCTGTGGATATATTGACCGGGGCCAAGGTTGACCCCACGTTCTACACCATGATTTACGGGGCCGACAACGATAACAAGCGGATCTGGACCGGTCGGGAGTATGAGTCCGTGGATGAGATCGACTGGGGCGACGAGAGACTGTGGCACAAGGTTAATCCCTCTCTGGGACACACCGTAGACATCGACAAGGTGCGAGACCAGTACGTATCATCGCAAGGCAACCTGGCTAAAGAGAAGAACTTCCGCTGGTTACGGCTCAACTCTTGGGAAAAGATCAAGTCCAGCAAGTGGCTGGGGCTGGATTTTTGGGACTTGTGCAAGCGTTCAATAGATATCAAGCGATTAGCGGGGCGACCGTGCTACGGTGGCCTCGATCTATCTTCCAAAATAGATTTAACCTCGTTTGTACTGCTGTTCCCGCCCGACGATATTAATAATAAGTGGGCGGTGCTGCCTTGGTTTTGGATACCCGAGGATGCGATCAAAGAGCGGGTAGAACGCGATCACGTCAAGTACGACGAGTGGGTCCGACAGGGCTATATGCAGACTACGCCAGGCAATGTTATCGACTACAGCTTTATCGAACAACAAATATTAGCACTCCGGGACCGTTTCAACATTCTGGAAGTCGGATTCGACCCGTGGAACGCGACCCAGACCGCCATACATCTGCAAGATGCGGGCTTGACTATGGTCGAGGCCCGGCAGGGATACAAAACCATGAGCCCGGCCATGAAAGAGATTGAGCAGCTGGCCAGGGGCAAGAAGATGATGCACGACGGGCACCCGGTATTGCGGTGGAATATAGGGAACGTGGAGATAAAGATGGACGAGAATGAGAACATCCGGCCCATAAAAGGGCGGCGGATAGAACGGATAGATGGACTGGTGGCCATGATTAACGCGATGACCAGGGCGATAGTATACCAGGATAAACAATCAGTCTACGAAGACCGCGGGATGCGGTCGCTTTTATAGGGGGTGAAACCTTGAATTTGTGGCAAAAAGCCAAACTGTTATTTAACAACTCTGCCTGGGATGAGGGTAATAGGGCGTTCGTACGCGGCGATGACATACCCGTCATCAGCGGCCAGGTGCCGGTGACCACCAGCAGCGCCATGAAGTATTCGGCGCTGTTTGCCTGTGTGCGGGTGCTATCCGAGACCCTGGCGGCCATGCCGGCCATGCTGTACCGCAAGGGTAAAGACGGAGAGCGGGAGCAGGTCAACGACCTGGCTATCTACGACATACTCCATAACTCTCCTAACGATGAGATGAGTCCGTTTTCCTTCAAGGAATCGTGTATGATATCGCTTAATACCGGCGGCAATGCGGTCTGCGAAAGGCTGGTCAACGCCAATGGGGGCCTCCTGGGACTGTACCCGTACCCGTGGAATGCGGTTAGAATCGAGCGCGACAAAGACAACCGTCTAATCTATAAGGTCCGGGAGGGTAACAATGAGCGGATACTGACTCGCC
>JAQVXF010000126.1 GCA_028709355.1 Syntrophomonas sp. | reverse complement strand
GGACAGATGAAGACACCCGGCAAGCGGCTTCAGCGGTGCTGGGGATATCCAGGCAGTCGACTCCATCCAGATGTTGACCCAGGTAGCGACGGCATTGGGCTAGAGCCTGGGGATGAGAAAGCACGGCGGAAATATCTTGGATCCGAACTCCCGACCGCGCCAGCAGGTTGTGTCTTACCGGCAGGATGATTTCTCCGATGATCTCCAACTGGTATTCATAGGCCAGTAAGTCCAAGGTGACATTTACCGAACCCTCGCAGGAGTTTTCTATAGGAACTACTCCGCGGACGGCTCGGCCGTCATTCACCGCGGCAAAGACGGCGTCGATCGAGGCATAGGAAACCAGTTCCCAGCCCCGATCAGTATCAATGATGCGCCGGGCTGCCTCTTCGCAGTTGGTGCCCGATGGTCCCAGATAGGCTATCTTTGCTTCCATGTCTGGTCTCCCTTCTAAGCGCTCTCGCGGATTGCGTTGGTCGGCAGTTGTCGCGCCACTGCCGGCAGCAGTAATGACAGTTGTCCCATCACTTGCTCCAGTTCTTCGGGAGTGAGCGACTGGGGGCCATCAGATAAAGCTTTGGCAGGCTCGGGATGCATCTCCAGGATGAGACCATCCGCGCCAGCAGCGATAGCGGCCATCGACATGGGCTGGACCAGCCCGCGGTCTCCGGTCCCGTGACTGGGATCGACGATTACCGGGAGATGGCTCAATCGCTTGACCAGGGGCACCGCACTCAAGTCCAGGGTGTTGCGGGTGGCGGTCTCGAAGGTGCGGATTCCTCGCTCACAGAGGATGACTCGACCATTTCCCTCGGAGATGATATATTCGGCCGCCATCAACCATTCTTCGATGGTAGCCGACATGCCTCGCTTGAGCAGGACCGGTATATCGGTCTGCCCAACCGCTTTTAGCAAACGGAAGTTCTGCATGTTGCGGGCCCCTACCTGCACCATGTCAACATAGTCCAGCGCCATCTGTAGGCTACCTTCGTCGATGACTTCTGTGACCACCGGTAAACCAGTGGCCTGAGCCGCTTCTTTTAGTATCTTGAGGCCTTCCAGCTCCAGGCCCTGGAAGCTGTACGGAGAGGTGCGGGGCTTGAAGGCTCCGCCCCTGATTATCTGTCCGCCGGCTCTCTTGACCTGGTAGGCGGCCGTGAGGAGTTGCTGACGGCTCTCTACCGCGCAAGGTCCGGCGATGATGGCTAGATTATCGCCGCCGATGGTAACGTTGCCCACTTTTATGACTGTGTTCTCGTCTCTGCCCTCCCGACTCACCAGTTTATATGGCTTCATTATCGGAACTATCTTTTCCACTCCGGGCATTAACTGCAGCTCCAGGATATCACTGCTGCGCCGGTCGCCCACCGCTCCGATGACGATACGTTTTACCCCCCGGATCATCTGGGTCTGGAACCCCAGTTGGTCCAGTTTTAGATTGACTGCCTCGATCTGCTGGTTGCTTGAACTCATCTCCATGACCACTACCATCACGATTCCCCCTTAAAATAATAATGCCCATAGCCTCTGCTCCCTAAGGGACGCAAGCTATGGGCTTCCGTGGTACCACCCTCATTGGTCCTTTCAGGACCCTCTCATCACAGGTACGGGAAAACAACTACCCCAGATAAACAAAAAAACCTTTCATCCCAAGGGACGAAAAGCTCGAGCTTATCGCGTTACCACCCAAGTTGACCTGTCACCAGGACAGATCCTCTCATTTTAAAAGGTGCGGGAACTGTTGTTCCGATACCTCCTTCCTTGTAACGTCGGAAGATTACGGCTCAGCCTACTCATCCCCGAGGGGAATTCAACCTGCGACTCCGGAGAGAACTTCAGTTAATCATGCTTTGAAAGCGCTTCCAGTCGATGACGCTTTCTCCCTGCAAAGCTGGGCTTAACTTACTTTGCTCCTTCATGGTCTTTCGATAGATGAAATTACTGTGAAGTATAGCATGGGGATTGAGATTAATCAAGAGCCAATCCTGATATCCGCGGTACGATCCCTCAGCCCAGCACTAACGCTATCTCAGTTTCACTAAGATCTGCGCACAACTGGCAGGTACCTATCCCGGTGGGCAGGACCAGTTGCAATCGCCCACCCACTGTCTTCTTATCCCTCTGCATCTGGGCGATGATATCGCTGCTATCCAGATTGGAAAAGCTGATCGGTAATCCCGATCGGAAGATGAGGCTGACTATGCGATCCCGGTCTTGGGTGGTCAAGATACCCAAATGGTGGGACAGTCGGGCGGCGCAGGCCATGCCGATCGCTACTGCTTCGCCGTGATTATAGCGGCGGTATCCGGTCAGCGCTTCGAAGGAGTGGCCAAAAGTGTGTCCCAGGTTCAATAAAGCCCGCACCCCGTTCTCAGTTTCATCCTGGGCCACGATAGCGGCTTTGATGGCGCAACAGCGGTTTACCATGTGCAGGAGGCAATCCACCTCTCTATGTCCGATCGGGTCCAGGTTTTCTTCCAGGTAGGCAAAGAAATCGGCGTCCCAGATTATGCCGTACTTGATGACTTCGGCCAGCCCGGTCAGGTATTCTCTCTCCGGCAAGGTGCGGATGAAATTGACATCGATAAAGACTAAGCGGGGCTGGTGGAAGGTACCTAACAGGTTCTTGCCCTGGGGCAGGTTGACCCCGGTTTTGCCCCCCACACTGCTGTCCACTTGGGCCAATAAGGTGGTGGGTATTTGAATATGGGGGATCCCGCGCATGAAAATAGAGGCGGCGAAGCCCGCCACGTCCCCAGGAATGCCGCCACCCAGGGCAATCACGGTCGATTGCCGGTCCAAGCCCAACTCAACCATTTTTGCGGTCAGTGCCTGCACGGCAGCCAGGTTTTTGTGGTCTTCTCCCCCCGGAAATACCGCCAGATCTGCCTTAAAGCCGCGGGATTGCATCAGTTCCAGCAGGCGCTGGCCAGCTATTTCTGCGACATTGGCATCGGTGATGATCACCAGCCTGGAATTCCGGGAAAAGGATTCCAGATGGGGGATCAGTTGTTCCAGCCAGTCGTTGCCAATATGGATATCATAACTGCGAGGTCCCAATTCAACCCGCATACCTGATCGCTCCTCCATTTTTCTTAGCATACCCTGTTGCCCTTATGCCTCGATATATAGACTCCGCAAGGTGTCCTGGAACCCCGGGAAAGAGATATCTATACACTCAGCTCCGCGAACAATGGTCTGGCCTTGGGCCACCAAGCCCATCAAGGCGCAGGCCATGGCGATACGATGGTCATGATACGATTCACACACCGCGCCCTTAAAAGCAGAGCTGCCTTGGATCCTCAGACCATCTTCGGTCTCTGCGATATTGGCCCCAAAACGCCTTAATTCGGTGGCTATTGCTTGCAGGCGGTTACTTTCTTTGACCTTGAGTTCGGCGGCATCCCGGATTATAGTAGTACCTTCGGCCATTGCTGCGGCCACAGCCAGGACCGGGATCTCATCTATAAGACGGGGGATGATGCCGCCGCCGATGCCCACTCCCTTCAGCCGATCACCGGTTACCGTGATGTCTCCCATGGTTTCGCCGGAACTCCGGGTCTGGTGGGAAATTGTTATATTGGCTCCCATTTCCTCCAGGATGTCCAATATCCCAGTACGAGTGGGGTTAAGTCCTACCTTGCGAACAGTCAAGGTTGCGCCGGGGACGATAGCCCCGGCTACCAGGAAGAAAGCCGCTGATGAGATGTCCCCAGGTACTATTATCGGCTGGGCGGTGAGTGGGCCAGGCTGAATGAAAGTGGTCAGGTCCTGGGTTTGGATGTTGGCACCAAAAGCAGCCAGCATTTTCTCGCTGTGGTCCCGGGATAAAGCTGGTTCGGTCACCGAGGTCACCCCCTGGGCGAATAGACCAGCCAGCAGCAGGGATGATTTTATCTGGGCGCTGGCCACCGGGGTTAAGTAGTCGATGGCTTGCAGATGACCGCCTCTTATGGCCAGGGGCGCAAAGCGGCCATTTTCGCGTCCCCAGACCTGTGCCCCCATGCGGCGCAAAGGTTCAGCGATGCGCGCCATCGGCCGGTGGCGTATGGAAGCGTCCCCGGTCAGCACCGACAGGAAGTCCTGTCCGGCCAGTATCCCCGATATCAACCGGATGGTGGTGCCGGAATTGCCAACATCAAGACAATCTTCCGGTTCGCTCAGACCGCCCAAACCGCGACCCAGAATCTGCAATCGGGTAGGAGCCAGCTCCTTCACCTCTACTCCCAGCTGTCTTATGCAGCGCACCGTGCTCCAACAATCCTGGCCGGGCAGGAAGTTATCGATAGTGGTGGTGCCGTTGGCGATTGCTCCCAGCATCACCGCACGGTGGGAAATGGATTTATCGCCCGGGACGGAAATGTTTTTTATTACCGGGGGCAGTGGCTTGACTTCAAGGTCCATCCAGCATCACTCATTTCACGG
>JAQVXF010000125.1 GCA_028709355.1 Syntrophomonas sp. | reverse complement strand
AGCCATCAGCGACTGGGCTGAGGAGTACTATAGTTCCCTGATGAGAATGACCGAAGGTTTCTTCGCCCAGGCCAATATCGATGATGTAGTAGCCAGCATGCGCAATATCCCGTTCGAACATTTGGTGGCCAAAGAATTATCCGGGAGCGGTGAGGCCGTGGTGAGCATCGCCATAACCATGGTCCGGGAAATTGCCGAGCGGGAGGTTTCCTATATCGAAGCCTATCTGAAGCTGGTCTGAACCCAACCGCGAAAACGCGGGTCAAGCTTTGGAGCCGAGCGACTCCAGCAATGGTTCCTGGTCAGCGGCCTGATTGAAGCAGGCCGATTCAAACGCTGACAATACCAGACCATGATTAGGATGAGAGGTGAAGGTCATGAGAAAGCTGAGTGTATTAGTGTTGTTGATATTTACCTTGGTCTGGCTGGGCGGCTGCCAGTCGGCCAGCAATAACACCAACAAGCCACCCATGAATAATCCCCCGGCCAACGATCTCCCGGGTAATCAACCACCCTCCCCTCCCATGGCGCCGTTGCCCGCCGACTATTATCCCCTGACTGTGGGGAGTTTCTGGGAGTACGAGGGTTCCGGCAACGAGTATGCCTCTTTCTCCCGTAAGGTCTTGTTCGCCCGGGGCGGCTTGGCCCAGACCAGCGAGGATAACGGCGGCACGGTAGCCACCCGGGTGGTCGACAGCACCGCTTCCTTTGTGAAAGTGGTCTATATGCAGGGCGAGGATTACCAGCCTCAGAACTTGCTCGAAAAGGGTTTCACCGCCAACAGCGAGGACATCCTGCTGCAGGCGCCGATCCAGGTGGGCACCAGTTGGTCTGCCCCCAACAATATTACCAAACAGATAATTGCCGTCAACATATCCGTCGACACTCCCGCCGGCCGGTTTGACAACTGCGTCAAGATCCAGCAGCCAGGCCAGGACTTTACCATCTACCAGTACTACCAGAAGGGGGTGGGCATGGTCAAACAGGAGTTCATAACTGCCGACAACGAGATCATCTCTTCCACCTTGAAGCGCTACGAAATAAAATAAGCAGACGACGCCGGGAAACAATCCTAGGTAGTTCCGCCATGGTTATTCGATGGAGGAGGGAACTGACAAGCTAGACGAGACCTAGAGCGATTCTTTTTATGATCATTAAAGAGGGAGGCTGAGAACATGGATTACAAGTTCGAGGTATCGGAACCTGCACCCCGCCCGGCACTGGCTGTCCGCACCCGCACCCCAGTGTCCAATATCGGCCAAGTGATGGGGCAGGCTTTCGGCAAAGTGTATCAGCACATCATGGAGACCGGGGCCAAACCAGGCGACTGTGCATTCTCGGTTTATTACAACATGGACATGAACGATCTTGATGTCGACATCGGCTTCGTGCTGGCTGAGCCGGCTGCGGGGGCCGGCGAAGTCCATGTCCTGGAGATCCCGGGAGGCAAGCAGGTCTCCTGCATGTACAAGGGTCCCTACGATCAGATGGAACCTGCCTACGCCGCTATGAGCGAGTGGATGGCGGCCAAAGGCTATATACCCACCGGTGTGGCTTACGAGTTCTATTACAATGATCCCAGCCAGGTACCCACCAGCGAGCTGCTGACCAAGATCATGTTCCCACTCCAAGATTAGCTTTGGCAGAAATATGTTTGACTGACACCGGCTAGTCGGATGATAGATGCGGGCAACCAAGATCAACATGGCAAAACCGGGAAAGACCCAGTAACGAAACAGCCAGACGCTTGGTTGTCACCGGCGGTGATCTACTTTATAATAATTGATGCACGTAGAAGCAGGTGCAGGTGCACCTAAAATCAGCCGATGTGGCTCAGAGGCAGAGCAGCTGATTCGTAATCAGCAGGTCGGCGGTTCGAATCCGCCCATCGGCTCCATAAAAAGTTAGGCCCCTCCGTGGATGGAGGGGCTTCGTGTTTTCTGCTTGCTACTCGAAAATCGTAAAAGAGGTGGCAGAAAGGTGGCAAGAGATTTTTCATTATACTTTTATAGCCAATATAATGTCTATTTGATGTAACGCAGAAGGATAATTTAAAATGAACATTAAACGAAAGGAGAAATATTATGGAACACGAATTAAAGGAGATTATAAAAGAGTGTGACCTCGCAATAAAGCGGGAAGATTTTGATGTGCTCATGAACTATTATACGGATGATGCGATTCTGGTTATAAAGCCTGGAATGATTGCACGAGGTAAAGAGGATATCAGAAAAGCATTTATTGCAATTGCAGCATATTTCAATAACAGTATTGTGCCAACCCAGGGGGAAATGGTCATTTTAGAAGCCGGAGACATCGCCTTGGTTATTTCCCAAACGCTACTTGCTGCCGATAAACCGAATTCGGAATATTCTATGGATAGAAAAGCAACCTATGTGTTTAAGAAAAACTCGCAAGGCAAATGGCTTTGTGCGATCGACAATTCATATGGTACAGAGTTAATCAATAAGTAGACATGTAACCGCAACTTCTAAGACTCAATCTCCATATACTCAGTAAACTTATCCATAGCTTTTCGAAGCGGTTCTATCTCGACGTGGGTGTACATTTTCTTAGTGGTGCTGATGTCCGCATGTCCGAGCAGGTCCTGAACGTCTCCCAAGTCCATGCCGGCCGCCCGGCACATGGTGGCAAAAGTATGCCGGAGGGCATGAAATCTTATTTTAGGTAAATTATGTTTTACGAGCAGGCGCTGGAATCGTTTGGTTACCCCGGTGCCGTCCAACTCGCTGCCATCATAATTGCAGAACACCAGGTCTAGATCCTTATATTCGTTGGGTTCCGATTCCGCGTAGATGTCTTTGATCGCCTGTTGATCTTTGCGTACATTGCGCAGGACCGCGTTTAAGGGCAGCGGCATAGGGATGTCGCGCCGGGAATCCTTTTTGGGCTCTTTAAATAAATAGCCCTGACCGGCTATATACTGCAGCTGCTGGCGGACATGGATAATCCCAGAATCCAGATCAACATCTTTCCAGCGAAGGGTGACTCCATTAGGCGTTCCAACACTGATAATGCTGGTTGGATATTGTGGGTCTCGATTTCCTCTCGAGAAATTATGAGTGTTAACGAATCCATGAAGGGCTCTATCAGCGTCGGATCTTCCTCAAATTCATTTATTGTGGAGGTTGATATTTCCGACTCTAAATCTTCGTATACATCCATACAGTCTTCCAAATTATCACTAACGGTAATTTGGGCTCCCAAATTCAAGAACTCCTGAACACTGCATTCAACCTCGTGTAGGTTGTAGTTGGTTATTCCAGGTCCATTTAATTCAACCAAGTATTCAGGTTCCGTATATGAGTCACTTCCAACTTGAGGTTCATATACACTTCCACCCAGATAAATTAGAAAAGTATCTTCGGATACTGTAAAGGAAATGTAGTGTATCTCCTTGAGCTGGTCGGATTCAACGCGTTGGATGACACCGAAATCATAGTATTCACCCGGGGTCACTTCCGGTAGCCGTTCAAGCGCATTTAGAGCATGCCCAAGATTTTGTACTTAAAAATAGCGATCGTGTTGTAAGTACTGCACGGGTTGCTAGTAAAGACGTTGGATCCGACTCAAGAGATGCTCTGAATAAGTCCACGGAACAAAATGACACTGTTTTTATGGTTGAACGACCGGGCAAAACATCGCAATACTTCCTAAATGGTGAACAATTGGTCTTTTATAGTAGTAAGACAAAAAATATAGATGGAGTATTAACAACAGCAGAACCGCTTACAAACCTCTGGACTGACTTGCTATCAAATAATTTACACAATGAAGGTGGAGTTAGTTTCCCGGATGGTAAAAAACCAGAAGCATTAGTTAAGCGAATATTAGAGATCACGACGGATGAAAATGATCTAGTTTTGGATTCGTTTTTGGGTTCAGGAACTCGAATAGACTCAATCGTACTGCTATCCTAACCTTGAATTTGATTCGTAATCAGCAGGTCGGCGGTTCGAATCCGCCCATCGGCTCCATAAGAAAACAAAGTAATACCAGGGTGGAAGACACCCTGGTATTGTTAATTGGTGGCAAGTATGTGGATGTGGTCGGATTTACAATGTTCCATTGGGTAAATGTTCGTCTCAAATATTTCGGTATTCTGGATAAGAATGGAAGCGTATGTTTTTGGGATCCATTTTGGTGCCAACATTTAGGTTTTTACCCATCACGGTCAAGCCGCCTGCTCTTTCTAATCGCCCCCGAAGAAGGTCTCCAGACCGATTTTGCCCAGAAGGCTGCCTTCGTCCTTGCTTCTGCCGGCCCGGCTGGCCGAATAGATACGATCTGCTAACCGGGAGAAGGGCAGGGATTGCAGCCAGATAGTACCGGGGCCGGTCAGGGTGGCCAAGGCCAAACCTTCGCCGCCGAAGAGGGCACTCTTGATATCACCGGCGAACTGGATGTCGTAATTGACAG
>JAQVXF010000124.1 GCA_028709355.1 Syntrophomonas sp. | reverse complement strand
CTTTTTTCATTCGACCAACCTACCTTTCTTTTCTTCCATCTCCCACCGAAAGAAAAACTGCAAGCCGAAGCCTGCAGTCCTTTTTACTGGCTTCTCTTCGGCAGCCCGGCGATCATGGCAAATTGCTGTAGACCCGTGGCTTTGCGTCCCTGGCTTTCGCCAAGTTTGCTATTATCGGAGATGTTATTTTTCCAAATTATACTGCTGCGCTCAACGGATTACAAACAATAATCCATGAATAGCGGTCGGATAGTGATGAAAACCGGCTGAGCCCACCGGGAATTTTCAGTTGTCCTTCAGGCGCCTTTCAGGCAGGACATGGATAATAGGCATCGGACCTGGGTGAGGGCTGTTTGCCACCAGTAAGCAAACAGATGCGAATTTATAATATGGAGTGGTGAAGAGGATGGTAAATGATCAAATCGAAACTGGTGATGAACATATACTGCTGGATAAGTCAGAACTCCCCAGTGGGGTAGAACACATCAGCTTGGATGCGCAGCAGGTCAAAGACGTGCTGGTGAAGAAGCGTATACAGGGCATCTCCACTGGCAGGAAATTAGTCAAGTTGTTGGCAGCTCTCGTGCTGATCGGAGCCACGGCCTATGGGATTAAACAATGGTGGGGCAGTGCTGATAAAGTGAGTTACGCTACCGCCCTGGTCAGTCAGGGGATAGTGACCCAGTCCATCGAGGCCACCGGCACCCTGCAACCGGTCCGCACCTCGGACATGGGCTTCAAAAACGATGACATCATCATCGCCTTGGATGTACAACCCGGTGATCACGTAACCGTCGGCCAGGTCCTGGCCCAGCAAGACCCGGCTACCCTCCGCAACGCCCTGACCCAAACCCAGAATGCAGTCGACCAGGATTACATAAGCATGAAGAGCACGCAACTGAACTTGGAAACCAGTCGTAAAGAACTGGAACGCCAGCAACAGCTGTTCGACGCCCAGGCCTTATCTCAGACCGAACTGGAAACAGCCCAGAATTCGCATACAAAAGCCGGCCTCGATCTCCAGCTGGCCCAGGCCAAATTAGCCAGCGACCAGACCAAATTAGCCCAGGCCCAGGAGGATATGGCCGAAGCCACCATAGTGGCCCCCTTTGATGGCATCATTGGGGCCGTCAATGGACAGGTGGGCTCCATTAATGGCATAAACAGCTCCTCCAGCACATTATTGACAGTTATGAGCGATGAGCTGCAAATGAATGCCCTGGTCAATGAAGCCGATATCGGACAAGTGCAGGTGGGGCAGACGGTGGAGTTCACCAGCAGTTCCTTCGGTGAAAAAACATTCAATGGTCGGGTCCTGCGCATCACCCCCCAGGCCACCACGGTCAGCAATGTTCAATATTACCCGGTGCTGATATCATGTGAGGATCCAGAAAAGGTTCTGCTTTCGGGCATGTCGGTCTCCGCCCGGATTATCGTGGCCCGGGAGACAGATTCCGTCCTGGTACCGATGATGGCGGTCACTTATGGCCAGACCTATTTGAAGAATAATCCCAATCCTGCGTTGGCCCTTGATACTAAGGCAGTCTTGGTGATGGAGAACAGCCAGCCAGTTGTGAAGATGGTCGAACTGGGGATCAGCGACGGCAACAACTATGCGGTTCAGTCAGGTCTAAATCCAGGGGAATCAGTGATAATCGGCACCACCTCGACTCAAGCTGGTAATAGCGACAGCAACACCGACACTACTCAGCGCAGCACTGATCGTAACCCGGCAACTATTCCCGGCAGCGGCATAGGCGGTCCGCCTCCGGGTGGGTTCTAGGGAGGGCACGAAAATGAGTGAAAACCTTATCCGCTTGCAAGGAATCGATAAAACCTATTATGGTACCACCACCCCAGTCCATGCCTTACGCTCCGTTTTTCTGGATCTCATCCAGGGTGAAATGGTGGCTATAATGGGCGCCTCCGGTTCCGGGAAATCAACCCTGATGAATATATTGGGCTGCCTGGATAAACCCGATAGCGGACGATACTCATTCGCCGGTCAGGACGTGATGGGCCTGGACCGGGACCAGTTGGCCCATATGCGCAGCATGTTCATCGGCTTCGTCTTCCAGAGCTTCAACCTCATCGGGCGGGCCACCGCTCTGGATAACGTATGCCTACCATTGATATATGCTGGGGTAAAGTCCCAGCGGGAACGAGAGAAACGTGGCTGCCGGATGCTTAAAATGATGGGACTGGAAGGCCGGGAACACCACCTGCCCCGCCAATTATCCGGGGGGCAGCAACAGCGGGTGGCTATCGCCCGGGCGTTGGTCAATGACCCGGGACTACTGCTGGCGGATGAACCGACTGGGGCCCTCGACACTCGCACTTCAGAGGAGATCATGCGGTTGTTGACCAAGCTGAATCACGAACAGGGGCTGACGGTGGTTATCATCACCCACGAGGCCGCAATAGGCCAATTCTGCCAGCGAATAATCCGCCTCAGCGACGGACGGATCGTCGACGATCAACAGCAAGGCAATGTCACCTCCAGCCTGGCCGTGGACATCGATCCAGAAAGGCGGGAATCGGGATGGATATAGGAGCCAGCCTTAAGATGGCTAAGCAGAGCTTAATGGCCAATAAGATGCGCTCTTTTCTGACTATGTTGGGCGTGATAATCGGAGTGGCGGCGGTGCTGATAATGGTGGCCATGGGGCAGGGGACCGCCTCCGGCATCACCGCCCGGATATCCAGTATGGGCGCCAATCTGTTGACAGTGACGAACGGCGGCAATTCCGGCCCTATACGGGGTACCAACAGTGCCCAGTTGACCAACGCCGATGCTGAGGCGATAAAAGGTCTGCCCCTAGTCCAAAATGTTGCGGCTGAGTCAAGCACCAGTGGTACTATTGCCTGGGGCAACACTACCTGGTCGACTACGGTCGACGGTACT
Organism: Syntrophomonas sp.; assembly: GCA_028709355.1. Classification (GTDB taxonomy): domain Bacteria; phylum Bacillota; class Syntrophomonadia; order Syntrophomonadales; family Syntrophomonadaceae; genus PHAA01. Next base: position 1,542 of record JAQVXF010000124.1, on the reverse strand, counting down.
TGGCCGCAATTAATGAGCATCAAGGACTGGCAGACAGTGCAGGGCTCCTTTTTTAGCGCCGAGGATGACAGCAACGCCAGTCGGGTAGCGGTGCTGGGCAATACGGTAGTGGATAACCTGTTCCCCCGAGGGGAAACTGCGGTGGGCAAGACCATCAAGATAAACGGCATCTCTTTTACGGTGATCGGGGTGTTGGAAGAGAAGGGCAGCAGTTCCGGCAGTGACCAGGACGATATTATCTACATTCCTTTACGCACCTTGCAGCAGAGAATGACCGGGGGTGACTCGGTGCGTTCCATAAGTGTGCAGGCGGCCGGCCCAGAAGCCTTGAATCCATTGAAAACCAACCTGGCTAGCTTGTTACGCCAAAGGCACCGTTTGTCCGAAACCGCCGATGACGACTTCAGTATCCGGGATACCAGTGAATTATTGGCCACCATAGAGGATACTACCCAGATGCTCTCCCTCCTCCTGGGCGGAATCGCCGGGGTCTCATTGCTGGTGGGAGGAATCGGGATTATGAACATAATGCTGGTTTCGGTGACGGAAAGAACCCGGGAGATCGGAATTCGTATGGCTATAGGAGCCACAACCGGTGCCATCCGCACCCAGTTTCTGATCGAATCACTGCTGCTCTGTCTAATCGGTGGATTTCTGGGGATTTTGTTAGGATGGGGAGGAGGGATGCTAATCGCCAACTTGGCTGATTTAAACATGCAGATCGCACCCTGGCTGGTGGCCCTGTCGCTGGGTTTCGCCACCGTCATCGGCCTCTTCTTCGGCTATTACCCAGCCGATAAGGCGGCCCACATGAATCCCATCGACGCATTGCGGTTTGAATAGAGCCGGGGACTTACATTATCGGCCGCCAAAGGCTATCATTAATAGCAACTGACGGAGAAACGGGGCGAGATCGTGCAGTCTTTGCAAGGGATCCGGATCATGGTGGTGGATGATGAACCTAACATCTTGAAATTCCTGGAGATCGGGCTGCGCAACGAGGGTTACGAGGTGGCTTGTGCCGACCATGGAGTGGCGGCGATCACCCTGATGGAGGAATACCAGCCGCAGATAGTGATCCTGGACGTGATGATGCCCGGCCTGGATGGATTCGAGGTGGTTCGTCAACTCAAGAAGATGGACCAGGTGGCAGTGATCATGCTGACCGCCCGGGATGACGTGGATGATCGGGTTAAAGGATTGACCCTGGGCGCAGATGACTATATGGTCAAACCTTTTAGTTTCGATGAACTGCTGGCCCGCATCAATGCTCGCCTGCGCAACCAGTTCCCCCACCTGTTCGGGGAGGTGCGGTTGGGACCATTCAGCATCGATGACCGGCGCCGGGAGATCAAGTATGAAACCCGTATCCTGGAACTGTCGCCCACCGAATATGAATTACTCAAGTACCTGGTCCTGAACCATGGTCTGGTGCTAAGTAAAAAGACCATCCTGGACCGGGTCTGGGATTATGATTTCGGCGGCGAGGACAATATAGTGGAAGTCTATGTGCGCTCCCTGCGGGAGAAACTGCAGGACAAG
>JAQVXF010000123.1 GCA_028709355.1 Syntrophomonas sp. | reverse complement strand
TCGATCAGACCCCAGTTGCCACCCTCTACATGACCCTGAGCGGTGACCGTCCCAGCATCACCCAGCCGATAGGCCTGGACGGTGTCTACCGGCTGGTCCCTGGTGAATACGGTCTTCCCCAGGGGGCCCGGGGCTACTGGGCCGATGAGCGCACCTTCCTCTGCGAATATGACGAGATCGCGGCCAGCAACCACTTGAACCTGAAGCTGACCTTTATCGGGAATCAGATAATCTTGGAGTCCCTGGAGACCGACCATGAATATGGGGTCACCGTGCAGGGATGGGCTCAGGAGTAAGAAAACGCCAGGCCCAAGGCATAATGGTCCTTCTGCTTCGCGCTTGCGTTGCACCGGCGAGGCAACAGAACCGTCCCCTTGCCTTGGATTAGAGGCGGGCGGCTTGTTGACCGGCAATACGGCCCATGACCAGGCACTCGGTGATGGCACAGCTGCCCAGCCGACAGGCCCCATGGATGCCTCCGGTAACCTCACCGGCCGCGAAAAGCCCGTCGATCGGATATTGATCCCGGTGTATCACTCGAGCCAAGACATCGATCTGGATACCGCCCATTGTATAATGTACTTTGGGCCAAAACCGCATGGCATAAAAGGGTGGATGTTCGATGGGAGCCGCCATGTTTAACAATGGTTTGTAAAAATCGCAATCTTCACCTCGGATCACCATATGGTTAAATCTGGACAGGCTGTCCTGGAGGGCGCCGGGATCGATGCCATAATCGGCCGCCAATTCGGCCAGGCTGGCGAAGGTCTTTACTACTCCCTTCCGGACTGCCGGCTGGAGATCCCAACCCGCAGTCTGCGCCCCGGCAGCATCAGCGATGCCGATCACCGGGTGTCTATTCCGCAACATCGCTTCCGCCAAAGTTTTGCGGTCACTCAGTTCGTTGACAAAACGCCCGCCGGTGGCGGGGTCGATCAGGACCCCGTAGGGCAGGGCCACATAATCACCGAACAAAGGACCAAGGCCGAAACCCTTTTCGTCTGGAGAAGCCCAAGGTCCCAACTGTATCCTGGAAAGCTGGACTGGATTGGCTCCGATCCACATACATTCTTTTAGTATCTCCGCGGTCGCGCTGGGCTTGTTGGTACTCATCAAGGTCTCGTCCAAGCGGGGGTCCTGGGCCTGGCGGAAGGCCACATCGCTGCCAAATCCACCGGCCGCAACTATGACCGCTTTCGCGGCATGGATGGTCGTCTGGTCCGCGTGGTCGGACCTCAACCCGCCATCTCGGTCAGCCACCTTGATCCCGACCACCCTTCCACGCTCATCCTGAACCAGCGCCTTCACTGGAGTCCCCAAGTATAACGGCACTCCCAGGGAAGTCAATTTTTCAATCTGTTTTTTAATCAGACTGCGGCCCGAAACCGATTCCGGGGTATGGCAACGGGCTACCGAGTGCCCGCCGAAGATATCGACCCGGTTTTTGTAGCTCACGCCCAGGAATTCCTCGGTCCAGAGGAAAGCAGCCTTGGCCCCTGCGGCGATCACCTTCACCAGTTGCGGATGGTTGAGCCCTTCCCCGGCGGTAATCATGTCGCGGTACATGAGCTCCGGGGAGTCCCAGGTTATACCAGCATCCAGCTGATAAACCGTGCCCGGTGCAGCTATCCCGCCATCACTGATGAGGGAGTTCCCCCCTGGCGCCAGCATCTTCTCTACCACAATCACCGAGGCTCCAGCGGCTGCGGCCTCGATCGCCGCTGCCAGACCTGCGAAACCGGAACCGATGACGATTACATCGACAGCTTGGTGGGGCAGCTCGGAAAAGCGACTATATTTATCAGGCATGAAATCTCCTCTTCTGTCAGATTCTGCGACCAGCAGTGTTCAGTCCCGGCATGGCAGAGGCTATCTCTTGGGAGGCTCCCATTTTTGGGCGGCCGCCTGGGAGATGCGGTCGATAACGATAGCCAGCACCACGATCGCCCAGCCCGCTTCGAAACCTTTACCCACATCGATCCGGTTGGTAGCCTTCAGGACCTCTTCCCCCAAACCGCCGGCCCCGATCATACTGGCGATAACAACCATGGACAGGGCCATCATGGTGGTCTGGTTGATGCCCGCCATGATAGTGGGCATAGCCAAGGGGAAACGCACCTCTTTCATCAGTTGCCAGCGCGAGGCCCCGAAGACCACGGCCGCCTCCTGTACGTCCCGGGAGACCTGGCGGATGCCCAGATTGGTGAGACGGATCACTGGGGGTACCGCATAGATCACGGTGGCTATAACCCCCGGCACCTTCCCCAAACCAAACAGCATCAGAGCCGGGATCAGGTACACCAAACTAGGCATGGTCTGCATGGCGTCCAGGAGCGGCATGATGATAGCGTTGAAACGCTCCGAGACGGCCATGCCGATACCGGTGGGTATCCCCACCAACAGCGAGATCAGCACCGCCACAATCACTATGCCGAGGGTCTCCATGGCCACTTCCCAGAGCCCGAACATGCCGATGGTCATTATCAACAAACCCGGCAGGATGGACTTGAACAGGCTGTGGCTGAGTTTCCAGGACAAAATCACTACGATCGTGACCCAGCCCCACCAGGGGACCCATTTCAGGAAAGCTTCGATCTGCAACAACACCCCCAGCACCAAACTGGACAATCCTTCAAAGAACGGCCCCCAAGCGACAATCAGCCATTTGATAAAAGTCTGGATATAAGGGGCAACATGGAATTGCCAATCCACTGGGAACATCTAGTATCACCTCCGCTCGGCCGCCATCAGCGGGGCCGGAGCAGTGACCCGCGGCAAGGGCCGCGCTTGCCGCTTCTTCTTGGGGAAGTAGATAACCGGTTTGCGCGGTGATTTGTAGAATTGCCTTTCATCGGAAACGAAACGCTCCACATATTCATCGCTAGGGTTGTCTATGATTTCTTGCGGGGTACCCTGCTGCACGAATACCCCCTCCCGCATGACCGCCATGCGGTCCCCCAGGCGAGCGGCCTCGGTGAGATCATGGGTTACAAATACGATGGTCTTATGGACCTCACGCTGTAACTGGAGCAGGGTTTCCTGCATCTCCCGGCGGATCAAGGGGTCCAAGCCGCTGAAGGGCTCATCCATCAGCAGCAGGTCGCTCTCCTGGACCAGGGCCCGGGCGATGCCCACCCTCTGCCGCATGCCACCGGAGAGTTGGGCTGGATAGTGGTTCTCCCAGCCTTCCAAACCCACCTGTACGATAGCCTCTCGGGCTTGCTCTAATCGCTCGCTGGGCGGCACCCCCCGCAGTTTCAACCCGAAAGCTACATTTTCGAGCACATTGCGGTGGGGCAGCAGACCATAATGCTGGAAGACCATGGCCGTCTCATGGCGCCGGAACTGGATCAGTTCCTTTTCATCCATGTCGGATACGCTCTGGCCGTTGATGCTGATCTGGCCTAGGGTGGGTTTCAATAAGCGCGGCAGGCAACGAATCAGGGTTGATTTGCCGCTGCCGGATAGTCCCATGATGACGAACACCTCACCCCGCTTGACCTCGAAAGACACATCCCGGACCGCGAATACAACTCCTGAATCTTTCATTCTGGCCAGGGCTTCCTCGTCTTGGGGATCAAAGTCAGGCTGCTTGAGCCCGAATACCTTCCACAATCCCTGCACCTCAAGCAAAGGTTTTTTGATATCGATATCCATGATTATTTCACCTCTTTTAACGCCTGCTCGACCTTAGCGGCCACATCGGACGGCAACCAGGCCTTCCAGGTATCGGGATACTTTTGCAGGAAGTACAGAGCGGCCTGTGCTTCCGTGGCTTGATTCTGGTTCATGTAAGCCAGGAACTCATTGTTTTGTTCCAGGGTGGTCTGGTACTTGGAGATGAATTCCACAATCTCCGGGGCACTGTCGGCCACAGCCGCAGTGACCCCTTTAGCCACATAAGCCGTCGGGTAAGCACAGGCCCGATTATTGACATCGTCCCAGACCGCCTGGTCATACGGTGGTTCCTCCAGCAAGGTCATGTCCAGTTGGCCCATGACCCAGTTGGGTTCCCAGTTATAGCCCAACCAAGGCTGGCCCTTTTCATAAGCAGCCACCATGGATGCGGACAGAGTTGCGTCAGAGCCGGTGCTGAAGAGTTCAAAGGTCTTATCCAGGCCATAACTCTGGAACTTGACCTCATTTATAGCGGTACAAGCCCATCCCGGGCCACTGTTATGGAAACGACCCTTGCTAGGCACCTCCGGGCTTTTGAACAGTTCCCAATAGCGGGGCAGGTCGGACACTGATTTCAGATCCGGGGCCATCGGCGCGATACCCCGCTCGGCATCACCTTTGATCACATAGGTGGGTACATACCAGCCCTGGGGGGCATCGGGGAAATTGGAGCCCAGATCCTTGACTTTACCAGCGTCGACCATTTCTTGCCAGGCTTCACCGTAGTTATCCAGCCAGACCTCCATTGTTATATCGACATCCCCGGTGGACATACCTTGCAGTAAGGGCAAGGTCTCGC
>JAQVXF010000122.1 GCA_028709355.1 Syntrophomonas sp. | reverse complement strand
CTACCTGATCATAAAGGATCGGGCTATTATCCGTACCTTCGTTATCAGGGCCATGCCATCTTCAGTCCGAGCCGATGGGACTAATATCGTCAATGAACTGCTCAAAGCCTTGAGTGGTTTTGTAAAGGCTTATAGTATATTGATTACCATTACTGCGGTTCTAACCCTGGTATCGTTGAAAATACTAGCGGTCAAGTACGCGCTGCTTATCGGACTACTGGTCGGGATAATGGATATACTGCCAATTTTGGGACCCGGCTTGGTTTTCATGCCCTGGATAATGTGGGAATTTATTAAGGGCAACACGGGGATGGGATTCAGCCTGATTGTTGTCTATGTAGTAATTACCGTCGTGCGGCAATTCCTGGAGCCACAGATTGTCGGTGATAGTATCGGCTTACACCCTCTAGTGACCCTGATTGCGCTTTATGTTGGGTTACAGTTAGGGGGATTGCTTGGGATGATAATGGGCCCGGTGTTGGTGGTCATATTTATTGCCTGTTACCGGGCAGGCCTGTTTGAAAGATTCGATTGGAGGGAGAAAATTGAGTAAGGAGCTCAGCCATGTGGTAATACTGGGTTCGACCGGATCGATCGGCAAGCAGGCCCTTGAAGTGATCGATATGCATGCGGATAGATTCAAAGTGGTAGGACTGGCGGCCCGAGACGAGATTGACGAACTGGCCGGGCAGGCTGAAAAATATCGGCCGGCGATGGTTGCCATCGGGGAAGCTGGCTGCTACCAGCCCCTTAGACACCGTCTGGGCAACAAATACCATGTTGTGGCTGGTATTGAAGGAATGTGTGAGCTGGCCGGCCAGGATGATGTAGATGTGGTTCTAGTAGCAGTCAGCGGAGCTATCGGGATTCTTCCTACACTAGCAGCTATAAAGAGATCCCGCCGTATTGCCCTGGCTAACAAGGAAACCTTGGTGGCAGCCGGAGAGATAGTGATGAGTATGGCCCACACCCACCATGCACCCATAATCCCGGTGGACAGCGAACATTCGGCCATATTCCAATGTCTGGCCGGTGAGTCTGATCACCTGCGTAATATCTGGCTGACTGCTTCAGGAGGTCCATTCCGTGACCGGGGGTATGAAGAATTGGCGGGGGTCACGGTGGATATGGCTTTGCAGCACCCCAATTGGAAGATGGGCCCCAAGATAACTGTAGATTCAGCCACCTTGATGAACAAAGGCTTGGAGGTCATAGAGGCGCATCACCTTTTTGCTGTCCCCTATGACCATATCAAGGTGATCATCCACAAGGAAAGTGTGATCCACTCTATGGTGGAGTTGGTTGATGGTGCCTTCCTTGGTCACCTGGGGGTGGCCGACATGAGGATACCGATCCAGTATGCCTTATCTTATCCGCGCCGGTTGCCATCGCCTGCCCAAGCGCTGGATTTCAGTCAGTTAGGATGTATCCATTTCCAGGCACCTGATCTTAAACGATTTCCGTTGCTGGGGATTGCTTATGAGGCAGGTCGACTGGGGGGCACACTACCAGCAGCGATCAACGCGGCCAATGAGGTAGCCGTACACAAATTTTTAGGAGGCGAGATCAGCTTCTTGGATATCACGCGGCTGGTCGAAACAGTTATGAATGCCCATGAAAATGTTACTCAGCCAAGCCTGGAGGATGTTTTTACCGCTGACAGCTGGGCCCGGGGGCATTGCCATGAAGTAGTCAAGAAAGGAAAAACAATATGACCATAGTAACTGCAGTAATAATACTAGCCATCCTGATCCTGGCCCATGAGGTGGGCCATTTCTGGGTGGCCCGCCGTATCGGTATACCCGTTCATGAGTTCAGTCTGGGTTTCGGCAAGAAACTATATTCTACCCATAAGAATGGAGTGGAATATTCCCTCCGCCTCATACCTTTGGGTGGCTTCGTGCGAATGGCCGGTGAGGAACCGGGAGATACGAACAACCTGGAGGGATTCAATCACCGCAAACCCTGGGAGAAGATGGCCGTTTCTTTCTCGGGACCTTTTATGAATTTTGTCCTGGCCATTATCATCTTCATATATACCTTCACGTTCATCGGCTTGGGTTTTCCCAGCGATGAACCAGTAGTAGGGGAGGTAATCAAAGACAAACCAGCCTATACGGCTGGACTGCAGAGCAACGATCGCGTCCTCAGCATGAACGGCACCGACATCAACAGCTGGGGAGAATTCGTGCAGACCATCCAAGCCAACCAGGCCGGTTCATCCCTGGTGACTGAAGTGGAAAGGGATGGCGTTGTCCAGATCGTGACCATGATTTCGACATTGGACAATAGCACTGGCAATCCTATTGTTGGAGTTTATCCGCAGATATATTTCGTCCGCCAGGGGATAATGGAGTCCATAAAGCTGGGTTTCGTCCAGACTTACCAGATGACTCTGGCTTTGTTAGGGGGATTGGGGATGCTCTTCACCGGGGCAGCATCATCTTCGGATCTGGCTGGGCCGGTAGGGATCACCAGCATGGTGGGTGAGGCAGCCCGCGGTGGCATGGTTTACCTGTTGAGTTTTATGGCCTTCCTCAGCATCAACTTGGGTATAATCAACTTGTTGCCTATACCTGCTTTGGATGGCAGCAAGATCGTATTCGCGCTCATTGAAAAGATTCGGGGCAAGCCGATGGACCCAGAAAAGGAAGGATTCATACACTGGTTGGGCTTCATGTTCCTGATGTTGATTATAATTTTCGCAACTTATAATGATATAGTAAGGTTAATTAAGGGATGATGTAATTGCAGAGGAAATCAAGAGTTGTCAGGGTGGGGAAGGTAGCGGTAGGAGGCGGCAATCCGATTGTAGTGCAGTCGATGACCAACACCGATACTCGCGATGTAGCTGCTACTGTTGAGCAGATTGCCAAGCTGGAGCAAGCTGGTTGTGAAATCATACGAGTAGCGGTTCTGGACCAAGAAGCGGCAGCCGCAATCAAGCAGATAAAGCAATCCATCTCGATCCCGTTGGTGGCGGACATCCATTTCGATTACAAACTAGCTTTGCTCAGCATCGATGCCGGCGCCGATGGATTGCGCATCAATCCGGGCAACATTGGTGACCAGCGCAAGGTGGCAGCTATAGTCTCTGCCTGCCGCGACCGGCAGATCCCTATCCGGATCGGTGTGAATTCAGGATCTTTGGATAAAAGGATGCTGGCGCGATATGGATCGATCTGCAAAGAGGCCATGGTGGAGAGCGCCATGGAAAATATAAGGATACTCGAGGATATGGATTTTCGGGAAATCAAGGTTTCGCTGAAATCTTCCTCGGTGCTGTTGAGTATTGATGCCTATCGCCTGATGGCTGAAAAGGTGGATTATCCCCTGCATGTTGGGATTACCGAAGCCGGCACCAAAGACCGGGCACTCATTAAGTCATCGCTGGGTATTGGGATGCTTCTTTATGAAGGAATAGGCGATACCATACGCTTTTCGCTGACTGCCGATCCGGTCGACGAAGTATGGGCAGCCTATGAGCTGTTGAGGGTATTGGAGATCCGCCAGCGGGGCATGGAGTTGATATCCTGCCCCACCTGCGGCCGCTGCCAGATTGACTTGATCAGACTGGCGGAGGAGGTGGACCAGGCCATCAGAGCCTGGCCGGAACCACTCAAGGTGGCGGTCATGGGCTGCATCGTCAACGGACCCGGCGAAGCCCGGGAGGCTGATGTGGGGATTGCTGGTGGAAGAGGGTTCGGTCTCCTGTTCCGCAAGGGGCAGATCGTCAAGAAAGTACCGAAAGCGGAGATGTTGGAGGTACTGCTGAATGAGATCCAGGCCAGCAGAACGGCAAGCGAGGCACATATAGACAAATGATGCGGCGATGGCACATCTGCTTAGTTATGGAACAAAGATAACGATAAAAGAGCTAGATTGAGGGAGGAAAACAATGAAGGCATCACAACTGTTCTGTCCGACGCTGAGGGAGGTTCCCAGTGAAGCGGAGGTAATCAGCCATCAACTGCTGCTGCGGGCAGGCTTCATCAGGAAGTCCAGCGCTGGGGTATACAGTTACCTGCCCCTGGCCCGCCGGGTATTGAGAAAGATCGAGACCATCGTCCGGGAGGAGATGGACCGGGCAGGCGGACAGGAAGTGCTGATGCCAATTATCCAACCGCAGGAATTGTGGGAAAGAACAGGGCGCTGGACCGTTTACGGGGACGAGATGTTTCGTTTACGGGACCGGCATAATCGCGGGTTTGCCCTGGGCCCCACCCATGAGGAGATAATAACGACTCTGGTCGATGCTGAAGTCCACTCCTACCGGGACCTGCCCCTGCTGCTGTATCAGATTCAGAACAAGTATCGTGATGAGATTCGGCCTCGGTTCGGTTTGATGAGAGGGCGGGAGTTCATAATGAAGGATCTCTATTCTTTCGATCTGGATGCAGAGGGCTTGGATGTATCATACCGCAAGATGTACACTGCCTATCGGGCCGTATTCGATAGAATGGCACTAGGTTATAGGGTGGTCGAAGCTGACAGCGGCGCCATAGGTGGCAACGAAAGCCATGAATTCATGGTGTTGGCTGACAGCGGCGAGTGTACGGTCCTATA
>JAQVXF010000121.1 GCA_028709355.1 Syntrophomonas sp. | reverse complement strand
CCCAGCACCTCTAAACTGGGCAGGTTTTCGGGTATGTCCATTTCATAAAGGTTCCCCTCAGCGGAGACGGCTATTTTCATGCTGACCTGGCCCTGATCGAGCAAGGCTTCAACCTCGGCTTGCGAAGTGATTATTTCAAGTGATTGTTGTCTTTTACCGCCCATCCCGTCTTCGTCAGGTAGGGTTATTTCAAAAAGCCCGCCGCGGGTCGAGGCCTTCAACAGATGGTATCCCCGGCTTTCCTGTTCATCCAGTGAACCTACCATATGGCGGCCGCGAAAAACTGCCAGACCACTCAGGGTCAGGCGTTCTCGACCATCAACCATTTCTATCGTCACTTGCGGCAGTACCGGTTCTATTCCCAGACTATCAACTTTATAGAGGAATTCATTGATGGAGACCGGGCTGTACAGTCCGGTTTGAGATTCCTGAGTACGGATTGCTTTGGACAAGGCGACCCCAGCAGTATCTTCAAGCGGGATTTTGACTGCCAAGACCTGGTGCGGAGTAGAGCCGTAAGCCAGGAAGAGCAGGGAGGCTTCTCTGACGGTACTGGTTCGGGCCAGATGGTCTAAAAACAGCCCAATATCACGGCGGGCAATATTCTCTCCGATGATAAAGGTATTTGTCATGCCCCACAATGATTTGCGGGGCAAAGCAGTGTTCATGATCTGTTCAGCGGCGGAGAAGGTAGGCCCTGCAGCACTGCGCAGCAGGAATCTGGGGGCATCATCTTGGCTGCCGCCCGGTTGGGGCAGGGCAAATTGAGCTGTGGAAACCACCTGAGTCCCGTCCGCACTCAAATCCAGACCATGCGCTACCGCAGCCATAGTGTCCTCCAATTCGGTCCGATTATAGCAGCCATTGCAGCATGACAGGCTGATTAGAAAAATTAAGGTGATTATGCTCAGGGACAAATTTGCTTTCATAATCGATACCTCAGCTCATTCTGAATAATCTGCATAGCAACTATTTTTGGGGAGCTGCCCCATTTTTGGAGTCAGATTCTTGGCGGCGCCGTAGTTTTAGCCATATCACAGGCACCAAAAAGGCCGGTAAAATGGCAAACAGGAACATGAAAATCCAGGGGAAGAGCTGCTGCAGCATAATGTACAGAAAATGTATGTTGGGAACCAGAAGAACCGCTGAAACGCCTGCCATGATGGCGGTGGGGCCAACCAGGATGCGATAGTCCTGCAGCCCAAATACCTGCTGGGCGCTGTAACAGGTAACAAACCAGAAGATGGCCAGGATGGAGAAAACACCCGGCATGACCACTGAGACCATTATTATTTCTATATTGTGGATGAAGTTGGCGGCATCGGTAGCGCGGGCTATATTGAAGATGGGAAAGGTCTGTATAGAAGTCAATACCGGACCATAGGCAACGATGGGGATTATTACCGCCGCCAGGGTGCTAAAAAGGAACATCCCATAAACAGCCAGCATCCATCTCCATAATTGCCGGGGCTGATGACAGAATGGACCCAGAGTCAATACCACGATCATTAAGCTGATATAACTGCTGACCAACCAGACCCCGTTGCCTAAAGCAGCTATATCGAAGTGGCTGAGTGGCAGCAAGCGTGACCAGTCAGTCTCGGGGCCCAGGCCGAACAACAGCAAAAGCATAGCCAACGGGTATGCGGTCAGTACTATTAACTCCACCACCCGGGCAGTGGCCTCCAAACCGGTGCGCAGAGCATAAAAAGTCGGCAAAATAACAAATATCAACAGTATGCTGATGGGCATACTGGGTAGCACATTGCTCAAAAAAAAGTTTGCAAATAGTACCAGGCTTATCACCACTACCAGAAAGAAAGCCCAAATATAAACGAAACCGATGATCTTACCGAGGACTGGGCCCAGATGCTCCTCCAGCATGCCCGGGAAAGGGCGGCTGCTGTTGGTAAGCAGATAATAATAGATCCATACCAGCAAGAGCCCGGGCAGAACCGAGCCCAAAATTGCCATCCAGCCGTGTTGGGCGAGAATCATGGCAAGCATCTTGGCCATGACCTGGTAGGGCGTTACCGTCAGAGTAACAAGCAGGATGCAGAATAGTTGTATATTAGTAAGCCGTGCCAAAGTATATCACCCTTTCTAGAATGGTATGGCCTTGCCGCTAGGGGCTCTGCATGCGCATGGCCGCCATCAATAACGGGTTGAAAAAGGGCCAGTGATAAAACTGCACCATAGCCAGGTAAATAGCGGTAAGCATGAATATGGTATAGACAGCCAAATCTTTATTCAGCTTTTGGCGCCGCAGATCGGGAACATCTATGGCAACCAGGAAAGCTACCAGTAAAAAGAATAGGGCGGTGAACATATAAACCAACCTTTCTTTTAGTTTCTTATCTGCATGGCCTCTTCTATCAGGTAAGTACGGCGAATACTGTATTTGGCCTCAACCTCCACTTGCAGAGAGGCAAAAAAAGACGGCCAATTGGCTTCCAATTGCTGCCACAATTCAGGATGCTGGCGGCTGATCATGGCTCCCCAGCCGAATATATCGCTTTTTAAAAGCTGGGCTTTGTGAATGCAGGCCAGAGCATCGTCTTTAAGGGCCTGAGAGGTCAAATCCTCCAGCCTGACAAGATTAGCGGTAGTTTGGAGGTTCTCTGAGGAGGTCTGCTCATAAAGATTGCCATCGGCCTCAATATCAACGGATATAACCACTGAGCCATCGGCATTGAGCCGTGGTGTAGAACGGGATCGGGAACGGGTGATTTCCATGGTTACCATCTCCCCTAAAGGCCCGGACTCCCTGTCTCCGGACAGGTTGACCGTTATCAATCCGCCTCGGTTTTCTTCTGATACCAATAGACGCAAGCCGTAGCTTTCTTTTTCTGTTAGCGATCCCACCATGTTATGACCGAGGAAAACTGCTACCCCCTGTAATTGTAAGACCTTTTCGCCATCCATCTCGACAATCTGCACCTGGGGAATGACCGGCTCCACACCAGGGGTGACATACTTGGAACGGAACTCCCGGAGTGATACGGGCATATAGATGCCGGATTGTGATTCCTGGCCTTGCATCATTTTAACCAAGGCCAGGGAGGAGTATTCTTCAGGCGGGGTCTTGACCTGCATTACCTCTTCAGGGCTGGTTCCCAAGGTAAGAAACATCATCATATTAGGCCGGATAAAGCGGTTGCGGGATACGAAATCCATCATCAACCGCAAGTCATCGCGGGCCAGTGCTTCACTCAGTATGATGCTGGTGGACAGCGACCAGACGGGGGTGCGTGGAAAATGCAGGGTGATCTGCCGGGCCGCCTGGGCATAACCAGAAGCTGATTCCGTTAAAACCATAGTCTCCACCTCGGCATTGCTGCCTCCCTCGGGCTTGCCCGAGGGACTTGCTATTTGAACACTGATTACCTTCTGACCTTTGTCTACATCAAGTCCGTAGCCGGTGACAGCAACGGTCTCATCCAATTCCACCCGGTTGTAACACCCTCCCAGGCTGGATAACACCAGCAGCATAATCATACCCAGCAGTATACCGCGCCGCATCTTAGGACTCCTCCCTTTTCGGGGGCAGCTTTTGGCGGGTTTGATTTTTCATGCCCTCCCGGTAAGGGCGCGTGGTATCAACACTCCATGGACGCCGCACCAGAACATCACTGACATGAGACAGGTTAAAAGGCGCCACTGGTGAGAGATAAGGCTGTCCCAGCGAGGACATTGAGGCCATGCGTACCGCTAGCAGGAGCAGGCCCATGATTATGCCGAAGAAGCCTAGAGTAGCAGCGAGAAATAGCATTCCAAAGCGCAGGATACGCACCATCAGGCCAGCGTTGTAAGAAGGGGTGACAAAAGAGGCTATCCCGGTAAAGGCAACTACCACCACCATAGGAGTGCTGACCAGGCCCGCCTGAACGGCAGCATCGCCGATTATCAAGGCACCTACGATGCTGACTGCCGGCCCGATGGCCCGAGGCAACCTGAGCCCAGCTTCACGTAGCAATTCGAAAGCAAGTTCCAGTATCAAGGCTTCGATCGCAGCTGGGAATGGCACTCCTTGACGGGCCGCGACCAGGGTCAAGTATAAGGACAGGGGAATCATCTCCTGGTGGTAGCTTACCACCGCCACATAAACTGAGGGCAGCAATAAGGCAATGAAGAAAGCGGCCAGACGTCCCAGCCTTAATAAAGTAGAAGCAATGAAATTCTGATAATAATCCTCCCCGGCATTTAGGAATTGGGGAAAACTGGCGGGAACAACCATAGCCATAGGTGAACCATCAACTAGAATAGCTATTCTGCCTTCCAAGAGGTGCCCGCAGATACGGTCCGGTTTCTCGGTATATTCCACCTGGGCTAAAATTGAATATTTCTCGTCGCTGATATATTCCTCCAGGTAAGCTGTATCAAGGATGGCATCGATATCGATCACTTCCAGGCGGCTCTTTACCTCGGATACAAGTTTGTCTGGGGCTATGTCTTTCATATAACATATGACTACACTGCTCTTGCTTATCCGACCGATGGACATGGCCTCCATCTTCAAATCGGTGGATTTCAGTCGGCGCCTGAGCTGAGCAGTGTTAAAGCGCAGGGTCTCAACAAATCCGTCTTTGGGTCCCCAGATGGTAGATTCGTTCTGC
>JAQVXF010000120.1 GCA_028709355.1 Syntrophomonas sp. | reverse complement strand
CGCCAGGATGGCCGTCCCTTATCGGAAGATGACGGCAAGCCTCTGCGCATCGCCATCATCGGCACCCAAAAAGGCCTCCTCACCGAGGGCAATTATTGGGTAAAATGGGTAAACCGGATCGAGATCCTGGAGACGGGAGCCCAAGCAGCCAACTAATGGGGCAGGGGTGGATTTAGATTGATGATGAGAAGATTGATATGCCTGGGTCTGTTGCTCCTCTTGATAGCTCTGCCCGCCGGTTGTTCCTGGTTGGGAGCTAAACCGGCGGATCAGCGCGTGGACCTGAAGATCATCCTGGCCGGCAGCCTGCTGGTGCCTTTCCAGGCCCTGGAAAAAGAGTTCGAGAGCCGCAATCCCGACATCGACGTGCAGCTGGACGGTCACGGCAGCGTCCAGGTCATCCGCAGCGTGACCGAACTGGGCAACCTGGCCGACATCACCGCGGTGGCCGACGCCCAACTGATCCCATTGATGATGTACTCAGCCCGCCTGGCTGACAGTGAACAGCCTTATGCCGACTGGTCCCTGCAGTTTTCCACTAACCGGCTGGGTATCGCCTATAAAGATGAGAGCGCCTATGCCGCAGGAATAAACGCCGACAACTGGCCGGAAATACTATCCCGTCCCGACGTGACCATCGGCCTGGCCGATCCCCGCATCGATGCCATGGGTTATCGTACCTTGATGGCCATCCAACTGGCCGAGGATCATTATCAAGACGACACTATCTTCGAGCGCACCATCGGTGCCGCTTTAGCCCCACCTATGGTGATCACCCGGACCGGGGGCATCGACACCATAGCCGTCCCGGAGGTGGTCAAATCATCCCAGGCTCGGGTCAAGCTGCGCAGCTACAGCATTCAATTAATGGCCCTGCTGGAATCGGGTGACCTGGACTATTCCTTCGAGTATGAGAGTGTTGCCAAACAGCGGGGGCTCAATTTTCTGACCCTGCCGCCGGCCATCGACCTCAGCGATCCCGCCCGGGAGCAAGATTACCGGAAGGTGGAAGTAAACCTGGACTTTAAGCGATTCGCTTCGGTAGTACCCAGTTTCCGGGGCACCCAGATCGTTTACGGGCTGACCATACCGGCCAATGCCCGCCATCCCCAGGAAGCGCTCCGGTTTATCGATTTCATGCTGGGCGCGGAGGGACGACAGATCTTTGCAGACGCCTATCAGCCGCTGTTGCCAGCCCCGCAGAGCCAGGAACCGGACAGCCTGCCGCCCGCTCTGCAGAGCCTTGTGCGCTAGGAGATGCTTATGAGCAAACACCCGGGAAGTCAGCTTAGAGGAAAAAGCCGCGGGGGCGGACAGAGCCTTAATTGGGTCTTCACCCTGCTGGGAATGCTTATCCTGCTGTTCATACTGGTGCCGCTCTTTAAGATGGTCTTCCTCTCCAACAAGCAAGCGCTCGGGCAGGCCCTGCTGGACCCGCAAACGCTGAGCTCCATCGGTTTGACCATCTACGCCGCCCTGATCGCCACCGCCATCGGCTTCGTCCTGGGGGTGCCCCTGGCTTATCTGTTCGCCCGCCGCGAGTTCCCCGGCAAGGGTATCCTGGAGGGCTTGATCGACCTGCCCATCGTGGTGCCCCACTCCGCCGCCGGCATCGCCCTGCTGTTCGTCTTCGGCAGCAACTTCCTGGTCGGGCGGGGCTTCAAGGCGGTAGGTATCCAATTCATCGATTCTCTGGCCGGGATCGTCATCGCCATGCTCTTCGTCAGTGTGCCTATCCTCATCACTTCCGCCAAAGAGAGTTTCCGCAAAGTGGACGTACGCCTGGAGAAAGTGGCCCGCACCCTGGGGGCATCCCCCTGGCAGGCCTTCGCGCGGGTGACTTTTCCCCTGGCCTGGCGCAGTATCCTGGCTGGCAGCCTGATGATGTGGGCTCGGGGGATGAGCGAATTCGGGGCGGTCATCATCCTCGCCTATCACCCCACCGTAGCCCCCATCCTGGTCTACCAGCGCTTTGAGACCTACGGACTGGCCCAAGCCATACCGGTGGCGGCCATCATGATCATGATCAGCGCCCTCGTCTTCATCGGGGTCCAGACCCTCTTGCGAAGGAGGGATGCCGGTGCTTAAGATTGAGGGTCTGCGGGTGGAACTGCCCGGTTTCGCCCTGCAGGATATCCACCTGGAGATCGCCAACGGGGATTATTTCGTTCTGGTCGGTCCTTCCGCTTCCGGTAAAACCGTGCTGCTGGAAACCATCGCCGGGATGCACCGGGTCAGCACCGGCCACATCTGGCTGGATCAGCGGGACATCACCGGCCTGGAACCGGAGCGGCGCCAACTGGGCATGGTTTACCAGGACTGCGCCTTGTTCCCCCACCTCAGCGTGGCCGAGAACATCGCCTTCGGCTTGAAAGTGCGGGGCCGCCCCCCGTCTGACATAGCCCGGCAGCAGGAGCGCTTGGTCCGGCTCCTGGACATCGGCCCCCTGTTGGCCCGCAGAACCACCCGCCTGAGCGGCGGCGAGCGGCAGAAGGTGGCCCTGGCCCGGGCGCTGATGACCGACCCCGAAGTGCTGTTACTGGATGAACCGCTGGGAGCCCTGGATCCGCAGACCCGGGAGAATGTGCGGGAGGAGATAATCAAACTCCATACCGAACTGGGTCTCACCATCATCCATGTCACCCATGACTTCGAAGAAGCGGTAGCCATGGGCCAAAATATCGCCGTGATCGGAGCCGGCGCTATCCGCCAGGTGGGCCCAGCCGACGAGATCTTCCGTCATCCCGATTCCGAATTCGTGGCCCGTTTCACCATGGCCGTCAACGTTTTCCCCGGTCGGACGGAAGTAGGCCCTGCAGGAACAAGCACCTTCGTGGTCGCGGATGCCCGGCTGCTGACCCGCTCCACTGTGGAGGGGCCCTGCTGGGCGGCCATCCGACCGGACAGTATCCAGCTGGTCGCCACCAGTTCAGAGGCCGGCCCGGATAATAGATTCACTGGACAAATATCCCGTATCATCAATAAAGGATCGGTAGTGGAGGTCACCGTCGATCTGCCTCCGGCCATGACCTGCCTGCTCACCCGGCATGGCTTCGACCAGCTGGACCTGGCGGTGGGCCGACCGGTTTGCCTGGTGGTGCCCCCTGCCGCGGTGCACCTTTTCCAGGACTAGACCAGCCGCTCCACCGCTGGGGCCCTTAGGGCCGTCATCCAGCTAAAGGATACCGACATCATCTATCTTTCGAGAGGAGGAAACAATTTGCAGGAGAGATACATAGATAGGATTAGGGCGGACCGACCGCGCTGGGTCCTGCTGGCGATATTGCTTGTGGCCGCCCTCATCCCCGCCCTGGTAAATCCGGGGACGGCTGCGGCCGCGCCTACTACCAGCGTTACCGTCAAAAAGCTGGCCAGCGATGGTGCGAGTGTGTTGGCCGAAAAGACGGTCGACTATCATTGGATGATGAACAACCTGCCGGTGCTGGGGGATGGGTCCACCCACTATTATCACCAGGGGCCGGTCTTCGTGGATGATCCCGATGAGGCCCGGGAGCAGACCCTGCGCTGGAATCAGGCCGAGGATACCAATGTCGAGACCAAGGATATGGGCGCTCTGAAAGGCACCAACCTCAAGGATCTGTGCGATCTGGTCGGCGGTATGGGGGCTAACGATACCCTGCGCGTCAAGGCCCGCGATGGTCTCAGTAAGACCTTCGCCTATAAGAACATCTACCGCTACTCCCCCCGGGAAGGTCCGATGGGATTGTGCTGGTACCGGGATGGCCAGTATCCCGACAGCGGCTTCAGCGAAGGCCTGCGCCTGGTCTGGTTCGCCGATGCCTCCACCAATCCCTGGGGATTACATGTGTTCGGTAACTGGGATTGGCACCAGGCGGCCGAGCCGCGCTATTGGTACTATTACCAGAGTGGCGGGGAGAAATATCCCACCACCACCGGGCTCTCGGTCCAATATGTCTCCGAGCTGATCATCAACAGCTCCCAGCCGGCTGCGGTTGGATCAACCCCCGGCAAGGCTCCGGCCGCCGCCTTCTCTGCTGGGGCTGTGGCCGGGCCGGCCTCCCTGACCGTCCAATTCAGCGACCAATCCACCAACGGTCCCACCACTTGGGCCTGGGATTTCGATAACGACGGAACCATCGACAGCAACACGGCCAACCCCACTTTCACCTATGAGCAAGAAGGAGTCTACACGGTCCGGCTAACAGTCCAAAATAGCGCCGGCCGCGATGAGGAGCTCAAGTCCACATATATCCAGGTGGGTCCGGGCAGTTCCGCTTCCGCCCCAACCGGGGCAGAACCCCAGACTACGCAGAATCCGACCGACGACCCTCCGGCTGATGAAGGCAGCACACCTGCAGCCGGCCCGGCGAGCAAACCAGCACTGTCGCCAGCTTTGATAGGGTTGGCCGCGGTTTTGGCATTGGGGCTGGCCTATGCCCTCTGGGCTCGCCGGCGGGGCCAATGATAGCCCGGAGCAGAATACCACCGCCGCGA
The DNA here is from genome assembly GCA_028709355.1 of Syntrophomonas sp. Lineage (GTDB taxonomy): Bacteria > Bacillota > Syntrophomonadia > Syntrophomonadales > Syntrophomonadaceae > PHAA01. Next base: position 163 of record JAQVXF010000120.1, on the reverse strand, counting down.
CCGTAACCGACAATCCGCTGCAACACCCGCCGCTGCCGGCGTGGTTGGTGACTTCGATCCCGCCGCCGTGACTGGAAAATGCGATCCGCTGCAACCCCTGGTTTTGCCTGGGCCGACTGTTGATCCAGAAACTGGACATATCTTATTCATTTACCACCTTTTT
>JAQVXF010000119.1 GCA_028709355.1 Syntrophomonas sp. | reverse complement strand
GCGGTGACATCATTTTACAGACACCCATCGAAATAGATAATGAGATGGATTTCGGCCAAGTGCACGATTTGCTGGCCCAGGCTGGCTCCGATCTGTTGCTGGATACCATGGCCGTGCTGGCCAGCGGTTCCAGTCCCCGCCGTAAGCAGGACGAACAGCGCAGCAGTTATGCCCCTCGTTTGACCCGGGAGGAAGAATTGATCGACTGGAGTGCCGATGCAGTGACCATTAAGAACAAGATTAGGGCTCTAAGCCCCCAACCAGGTGCCTATAGCTCATTACGGGGACAGCGTTTCAAGATTTTCAGTGCTCGGGTACTCAACCAGGATTCAGGTTTCCGGCCGGGAGAGATCATCGAAATTGGGTTCGATGGGTTTGCGGTCCAGACCGGCCAGGGAGTATTGGAAATACTGGAGGTGCAGAAGGAAGGCAAAAAGAGGATTTCCAGCCACGACTTCATGAAAGGCTTCCACCTTGAACCAGGGGAGGTTCTCTCCTAGGGGGTGTTGCAGCTGTGAAGATAAAGAAGAGAATTTATATTAGTTTACTGATGGTCAGTATGCTGCTTATCGCCGGTCTGGTGACGGCCGTATGGTTTCTGCTCCAGAACCGCGAGGTGCTGGTGGGGCGGGTGGTGCTCACCATAATCGTCAGCATCATAGCCCTCCTGTTTTTATTGGTGGGCACCGGAGTGCTGGCGATAATAATAATGATCATAAGGTCCAAAACTTTCCCCTCATTGGAGAATTTCACCCGCTTAGCCAACGAATTGCTTTTCCCGGCCGCCCTCTTTACCGGACGCCTGGCTGGTATCAGCAAGGAACGTATTTTACAGTCGTATATCGCAGTGAACAATTATCTGGTAGAATCCAAACAACTGGTCCTGAAAGGGCCACAGGTCATGATTCTGTTGCCCCATTGCCTGCAGGATTCCGAATGCCCCCATAAGATCACCATGGACGTAAACAATTGCAAACGCTGTCATAAATGTTGTGTAAGTGACCTGATCGAGTTGGGAGAAAAATACCATGCGGTGGTAAAAGTCGCAACCGGAGGCACCCTGGCCCGCAAATTTATTGAAGAAACCAAACCCCGCGGGGTAGTAGCCGTGGCCTGCGAGAGAGACTTGTCGCTGGGTATCCAGGATGCGATCCAGATCCCGGTCATCGGAGTACTGAACTGCCGTCCCAACGGACCATGCGTAAACACCAGCGTAGTGGTCGCTGACGTTGAAAAAGCCCTGCAAGCAATCTGTAAAGGAGGATGAAACTATGGGTTATTTGATCTTTATAATTCCCGCTCTGTTAATCTCGCTGTATGCCCAGTTCAATATCAAGTCCACTTATAAAAAGTATTCCGCTATCAGGTCCAGCCGCGGCACCACTGGAGCGGCTGCCGCGGGGACGCTGCTGCAGCGGAATGGTTTAGGGAGCCGGGTGGCTATCAAACCTATCGCCGGCGACCTGACTGACAACTATGATCCCCGAAATCAGACCCTCAATCTCTCCGAGACAGTATATGGCAGCACCTCCATTGCCGCCATAGGGGTAGCTGCCCATGAAGTAGGGCACGCCATCCAACATGACCAGCACTATGGCCCCCTGCAATTGCGGGCTTCCATCGTTCCGGTGGCCAATTTCGCATCATCCGCTTCCTTCCCGATCTTATTGGTCGGTATGCTGCTGAACAGTATGAACCTGGTTTTGGCAGGCATACTATTGTTCTCCGCGGTGGTCATCTTTCACCTGGTCACCCTGCCGGTCGAATTCAATGCTTCCCAGCGCGCCGTGACCCAATTGTCACAAGCGGGACTGGTGAGCATCGATGAAGTGCCGATGGTCAAGAAAGTCCTGGGAGCCGCGGCCATGACCTACCTGGCGGCAACCCTCAGTGCGATCGCCAGCCTGCTCTATTATGTGATGATATTCATGGGCGGCCGGGACGAATAATGTCACTGTCAGGAGATTGGGATGCATAACCAAAAGTCGGAACCACCATTAGCAGATCCTCGCCTGGCGGCACTGCAGGTTATATACCAGGTGGCCGAAAAAGGCGCCTATGCCAACCTCATCCTGGATCGGGCTTTACAAAAGACTGTCTTATCGACCCAGGACCGGCATCTGGTGACCGAACTGGCCAACGGTACCATCAGAATGTTTAAGCACCTGGACTGGGTGCTTAATCTTTTTCTCAACCGCTCCATATCCGACCTCAACCCCTGGCTGCGCAATATACTGCGCATGTCGGTCTACCAACTGTTGTTCATGGACGGGGTCCCCGATTACGCCGCTATCAATAGCGGGGTGAACCTGACTCGCATCAAAGCCGGTCCAGGATTGACCGGCCTGGCCAACGGGGTGCTGCGCAATCTCAGCCGTCATCGCGATGCTATCCGCTACCCGGAACCGAGCGACTCCATCGCTTACTACGCGGTCTACTATTCCCAGCCCGAATGGCTGGTGGAAAAACTGCTGGCCAACTATGATGTCCAACCGGTGCTGGAGATGCTGCGATACTTCAATCAACGACCTGGGGTGGTCCTGCGCACCAACACCTTCAAAACCGATCGTATCCAGCTGATGGCCCGCCTGGCTGAAGATGGTATCACCGTTCAGCCCAGCCCGCGCTCACCCTGGGCGGTGGTGGTGGAGAAGATGGAAACCAACCTGGCCCAATCGGGGGCATACCAGCAGGGCCTTTTCTACGTTCAAAATGAGTCCTCCATGCTGACAGTGCCCATCCTCGCTCCCCGGCCAGGTGAATCGATACTGGACCTGTGCTGCGGGGTGGGAGGCAAGTCCACCTTTATCGCGGAAGTGATGCAGGACTGCGGCCAGGTAAGAGCTTATGACATTCACAAAAACAAGGTCGGTTTGTTAAAATCAAACTGTGCCCGCCTGGGATTATCCATCGTGACCGGTCACCAACAGGACATACTGGCCCTAACCCCTGCTGACCATATGGCGGATGGAGTGCTCCTGGATGCACCATGTTCGGGCCTTGGAGTATTGAGCCGGCGCTCCGATTCCCGCTGGCACAAAAATCCGCAGGATCTGGAGCAACTGCAGGCTTTGCAAGCCCAGATGCTCGAAATAGCTGGGCATTTGGTCCGACCTGGAGGTAGATTGGTATACTCCACCTGCACCATTAACCCAGCTGAAAATCAAGGGGTGGTGCAGGACTTCCTGCAGCGGCACCCGGAATTCATCCTGGAAAACTTTGGCGCCGATATTGGCTTTTTTCCGTTGAGCAGCCAGGATCGCCATGATGCCAGCCAGGGTATGCTGACCATTTTGCCAGGCCATTATGGCACCGATGGCATGTTCTACGCCAAATTAAGGAGGATAAAAAGCACTTAATATGATCTCACCAGCCAAGACTGAACTGTTGGGTATGGACTTGAAAGAACTTGAGACATACCTGCAATCTTTAGGGGAACCCCGTTTTCGCGCCAACCAGATCCATGCCTGGATCTATCGAAAAGCGGTCAGCTCTTTCTATGAGATGTCAGATCTACCCAAGGAACTTAGGAACCAACTTGATACTGCCGCCCAAATCTCCATTCCCCGGGTTTTAAAACAGCGGGTATCAGCCGATGGGACCCGCAAGTTCCTGTTTGAGATGACTGACAAAAAGAAGATTGAAACCGTAGTCATTCCCCAAAGCCGGGATAAGGATACCCGCTTCTCGCTGTGTATATCCACCCAGGTTGGTTGCCCGCTCGGATGCTTGTTCTGTGCCACCGGTCAGTCAGGTTTTCAACGCAGTCTCCAGGCCTACGAAATGGTCGGGCAGGTGCTGGGCTCGCGGCGGGAGATGGCGCGCAAGCTCAAGACCGAAGATGAGTTGATCACCAATGTGGTCTACATGGGCATGGGAGAACCGATGTTGAACTATGATGAGATGATTAGTTCGATTCACAGCTTGAATGATCACAAAGGCATCAACATCGGCCAGCGGCATATCACAATCTCCACCGCCGGAGAAGCCCAGGGTATAATAAGGCTGGCGGAAGAGGATTTGCAGGTAACCCTGGCTATTTCCCTGCATGCAGCCAACGACAGTCTGAGAGACCGCTTGATCCCCTTAAACCGTAAATACCCCTTGAAAAAGCTTCTGGAAGCGGTGCATTATTATACCCAGCACACCAACCGGCGAGTGACCTTCGAATACATCCTGTTGGATGATGTAAATATGGGCGCCGGAGACGCTCAGGCCCTGATCAAATTAATCAAACCACTGCTGGCTAACATCAACCTAATTCCTTATAATGAAGTCAGCGGCTTGGAGTTCAAAAAACCCTCAGCCGCTAAAATCAGGCATTTTTACCACCTGCTGGCCGAGGCCGGATTGAATGTCACCCTGCGGGAAGAGCGGGGCGGCGACATCGAGGCTGCCTGCGGGCAATTAAGCTCCAAGAGAGAGCGCTAGGCCTGACAGCAGGCCAACAATCGATCCAGTTTGGTATTCTGAGGTGAATTATGAAATCGGCTGGCATTTCTGATATCGGGTTACATCGCAAACGAAACGAGGACAGTTTTTCCATAGATGAAGACCAGGGGATATTCATTGTGTGCGATGGCATGGGAGGCCACAGAGGCGGCGATGTCGCATCACAGCTGGCCGTGCAGACCATCCGCGACCACTTGCATTTCACCCAGGGGG
>JAQVXF010000118.1 GCA_028709355.1 Syntrophomonas sp. | reverse complement strand
ATAGGCAGCCTGCTTTAATTCGCGGGGTCGCAGCTGGGGCATGGTAAAACGGCGCATGTAGACCTGCGATCCAGGGATCGACAATGAGGTACGGCTACCTACCAGACCCCGGTCCCGCACCAGTGCCGCTAGTAAGATTCCCAGCTCGGCTAGATTGTTGCGGCCCCCGGCTTCAAACCATCCGGCCGGGACATCCACTCCCTCGAATCCCAGCAACCACTGGGAATTGCCTCGCACCTCCAGCCAAGCCACCCTTAACTGGGTGGTCCCGATTTCTATACCTACTTGGATCAGCCGTCTGAACAAATACCTCACCCTCCCTAATCCATTTACCAATTGATTAGCAGCAAGGTCTGCTCTGTTATTAAGAGGCCTGGAGAATCATAACCTCTAGGAATAATAGTATTGATAAGTAATGACCCGCCCCCGGTCCTTATACACCCGGGGCAGGAAGACCCGGTTTCCCTCCTGGTCCACAGTCTCGTAGCCTCCCGAAAAACTCAAGCCCACTTCAACCTTCACCTGGCGCCGCGCGCCATCGAACGTGGCAGAAGCGATGAATTCATATGAGCACTGCCCTAGCTCTCCTACCGTCTCACCGACCTTGGTCACGGACCCTACAGCAGCCTGACAGCCTTGTTGCCCTATCACCAATCCGGCATCTCCACATGTCAGCTGGACTGGAAGCTCTTCGCAAATAAGGTTGAAAGGTTGATTCAACTCGGCATAGACTGATTCCATCCCCCATTCTATGGCCGCATCAGCACCTTGTTGGGCTTGTTGGGCTCTTTTCTCGAACTGACTGCTCTTATATTCCATTAAGCCGGAATTAAGCAGAGAGACAGCCATGATGCTCACGATTATATATACCATCAAGGTGGCTATCAAAATGCCACCCTCATCCCCATCTCCAAAAATTGCAGACATCAAAATCTCACCTCGGTTACAGGCTCAACAGCGTTCACAAGCGGCTCTGTGCAGCAGTGGTCAAGGTACGGGTACATTCCCCGCTGGCAATGCTTAAGGTGATGAACACGAGTTGATCATTGCCACTGAATGTCAAGGCGCTGATATGATCGGCGATTGGGATCGCGGTGGTGCCTTTGGCGGTAGTGACCCAGCGGTACAGCTGGTTGTTTTGACGGTAAAGCCGTACGTATCTGTCGGCAGCAGTGATGTCCAGACTAGCCCCATCGGCAGCGATCTGCAGAGTCAACGCACTATGGATATCGGCTTGGATCTGGTCCAGGGCGCTGCGGGCAGTATATTGGCATTCAACTGCCGCACCCAGCACCGTGTAGCCCTGGGCGGCAGTACAGTATAGGGTCAGCAAACCAGTTGCCAGCCATGAGGAGATGATCAAGGTCATCAGTACTTCCACCAGTGTCGAGCCCTTGTCCACTCTGCCTGCCTTCATCAACTCACTCCTGTCTTATCAAGGTATCGAGATGGACGTCCCGGTATGCTCCCCTCTGTTCCCAGCTGACCGTAATGCCCACTTCGTAAATCCGCGGGTTATCCGGATGCGGCCTGATCCAAGTCACTCGACCCTCCATACCGCTGCCCGGCAGGAAGCAGGGAAGATCCAACTCCTCAGCCGAACAACCGCTGTTGGACTCCTCAAGCAGGTGGCGCTGCGAGCGCAGGCACTCAGCTATCGACACTGCGTAACTATTGGCTGCGGTTTCCCGCCAGGAGCAGTCCAACCAGGCCGCAACCACCCCATGGGCGGTCAACAGGCTGCCCGCTATCAATGACATCAGCACCATTGCGGCCAGGATCTCTACCATGGAATGGCCTGCTTCATTGCTATGGGACAAAGGATAATTATCACCCACCGTAAGTCCTCCAATTTGTTTAGGCTAATTTGGAGCCAGGAAAAGCGGCAGCGCAAATGAACACCCCAACAGAACCCAGTCGCACGCAAGCGCCAGGATACCTCAGATCAAATAGTGATAATTAACTGATAGAAAGCAGGAGGTAGTTTTCTAATAGAGGGAAAGATAGAGATCTATAAGCTGTTGGCCATAGACAAAAACCAACCAGGCCCCGAGGGACAAGAAGGGCCCGAATTTAATGGCGCTCTTGCGGGTGGCCTGTTTACTTAGTAACAATACTACAGCCCAAATCCCGCCGAGCAATGAGGACAGGAAAAGGGCCGCGATGGATCCGGGCCAGCCCAGGAAGGAACCGATAAGCCCCGCCATCTTGACATCTCCTCCTCCCATTCCACCCCTTGATATCAAGGCCGTCGCCAGCAGGAAGCAACCATACAGGAGCAGCCCACTCAGGGAGGATCTCAAACCTATGGTTAAGAGCGACAAGATGAGCCCGGCCACCATGCCCGGATAGGTTAACCTATCCGGGATGATGCCTTGCTCTATGTCGATGAAGGCGGCCACTAACAACAATCCTGTAAAGACCCATCCGACTGCGGTTTGCAGGCTCAGTCCCCATTTCAGGTAAATAATCAAATAACATGCTGTGGTGAGCATCTCCACCAACGGATAGCGGAGGCTGATAGGCTGCCCGCAGTTGCGGCATCGCCCCTTCAGCCAGATATAGCTAGCCAGCGGGACCAGGTCCCGGGCGGTCAACATCTGCCGGCAATGGGGGCAATGGCTCCCTGGCCCCAGCAGTGATTCCTGCCTGGGTAGACGATATATCACCACGTTCAGGAACGAGCCGATTAAAAGTGCTGTGATCAATATCAGAATCGTAATATGCATACCGACCTCTTATCATTTATTGACCGCACCCGTTAAGGCGCTGCGGTCGCTAGGGTCAACTCAAATACGGTCCCCTCCGAAACCGTCTGGGCGATGCCTGCATAGATTCCAACGTTTGGTGTCCAGGTAATTTCATAGGTCGCATTCCCTCCCCCGGATAGTACGAACTCCCCACCGGAAGTAGGCATTTTATCGGGTTCGAAATAGTCGGGACTTATGTCCCCCAGCATCGTCACCGGTTGACCGCTGCTGGTCTCCTGGATCCGAGCCGCACTAATCATGCCGGCCGCGGTTACCGCATCGGATTTAACCTTGGATTCATTCAATACCCCATTATACCTTGGGATGGCGATCGCTGCCAATACGACCAGCACCGCCATGACGATGACTAACTCGACCAGAGTGAAACCTTTCTGGTCCTGGGTCGCCGGGTTAATATCTGTTCTGTGCACTGTCACTACCTCCTATACTCGCTACTACTTTCCCCCTACCATACAAGCAAATTCATCACCTCCTAGACTTCCCCGGGATATTTTACAAACCAACCGCACCCACCATATCCATCATGGGCAGAAGCATGGCCACCACTACTGCCCCTACGATGACCGCCACCACCAATATCAGCAGCGGTTCGACCATCTTGGCCAGGTTTTCCAGGCTATCGCTCAGCTCGGTTTCGCAGTATTCTGACAATTGGCCCAAAACGCTGTCTAAGGTTCCGGTGGCCTCCCCTACTGCAATCATATCGGTGAGCATAGGTTGGAACATCCCGCTGCGTGCCAGGGGCCCGGCCAGGGAATCGCCGGCACTGGTACTGCGGATAGCTGCCCCGATGGTTTCCCGGCACTTACAGTTGCCTGTCGTGTCCGCCACCACCTCAAGGGCAGGCAAAATGGGTATGCCCGCTCTAAGCAGGATAGCCAGCGTTGCGGTAAAAATAACCTCCAGTCGCTTGCGCTCCAAAGGGCCGATAAGCGGAAGTATCAGTTTCAGGTAATCGACACACATGCCGCCGACCCTGGTGTGGAAAACCCACCTCAGCAAGCAAGTGACCGTGCCCGCCGATAACAACAGATAGGGGGCCGCCGACTGCATCTTGTCACCGGCACCCAACAGCAACCGGGTGGTCCAGGGTAGGCTCACCCCGCTCGTGATGAATATTTCGGCAAAACGGGGGAGCACCAAGGCCACCAGCAGTATCATTATCATTAATGCCAACAAGCTGGTGAAAATCGGGTAGGCGGCGGCGGCTTTTAGCTTGCGTTTGCTGGCCTCCTCCTTCTGAAGATGGCTGCTCAACTGCAGCAGAACCGTATCCAGGGTGCCGCTGGCTTCACCGGCTTGGATAATGTTTACATAGACCGGGGAGATGTCCTGGGGGTGGTTACTGAAAGCCTCGGCGAGGCCGGAGCCGGCTCGAACCTCAGTCACTAGCCTGGCCAGGATCTTTCTTAGTTTGGGATTGCCGGTTTGAGGCTGCAGAGTCTGCAGGCAATGCAGGATGGGCAGACCAGCCGCCAACATAACCGCCAACTGCCGCGTAAACAATGCCAAAGATCCGCCGTCCACCTTGGTTGGCAGGTGTAATTGGCGTCGTTCCGTCAGATCCGGGTCCAGTTCGAGCAGGTCGACTATGGCATATCCCTGCTCCAATAGACCTAAGATAACAGTCTTCTTGTGGTCGGCCTCCAATACTCCGGTCTTGGAGAGGCCGCTGGAATCCCGCACCCGGTACTTGTAGCGCAATCTAACTCTCCTCTTCTTCCAAATCTGCCCATTTGCTTGACCTGGCCCAACTTACCTTGCAGGAGATGGGCGTTTATTCATATCGGCCCATTTGCTCCGATACCTGGGTGGCGGTCTGGTCAGAGATCTTGTTCTGTTCCAGCAGCATCTTTACGGCGGTCCTCATACTTACCATCCCTTGGGCTGCTCCCGTCTGAAGACTGGATTGGATCAGG
>JAQVXF010000117.1 GCA_028709355.1 Syntrophomonas sp. | reverse complement strand
AAGGTATGTTTATGTCCACACTCATCAGGCTGGATAATTCATGTTTGCCCTTTTCGGCTGCTTCCTTGAGCCGATGCATGGCCATCTTATCCTTAGTAAGGTCTACGCCGTTCTCCTTCTTGAACTCCTGGGCCAGCCAATCGATGACTCTCTCATCAAAATCGTCTCCACCCAGTCGATTATTGCCGCTAGTGGCCTTGACCTCAAAAGTTCCGTCCCCTATTTCCAAGATGGAAACATCGAAGGTCCCTCCACCCAGGTCAAATACCATGATGGTCTGGTTCTCCTCTTTGTCCATACCATAGGCCAGGGCGGCAGCAGTCGGCTCGTTGATTATGCGCAGCACTTCCAGCCCGGCGATGGTGCCGGCATCTTTGGTGGCCTGGCGTTGAGAGTCAGTGAAATAGGCCGGGACGGTTATTACCGCCTGGGTTATTTTCTCCCCCAGGTAGCTCTCCGCATCCGACTTCATCTTCTGCAGGATCATCGCCGAGATCTCAGGCGGAGAATACTTCTTGCCATCAATGCTCACTTTGTAATCGGTTCCCATATGTCTCTTGATTGATGATACAGACCGCTCCGGATTGGTGGTGGCCTGTCGCTTGGCAACCCGGCCCACCAGTCGCTCCCCGGTCTTGGAAAAACCAACTACGGAGGGGGTAATCCTCTCCCCTTCGATATTGTTTATTACTACCGGTTCCCCGCCTTCCATCACTGCAATAACAGAGTTGGTGGTACCCAGGTCAATTCCAACTACTTTTCCCATCTAAAAACACACCTCCAAATATTATGAGCTTACTTTAACCAGACTGGGCCGGATGACACGGTCATGCATCACGTATCCAGTTTGGAATTGTTCTATGACCGTGTTCTCAGGATGCTCGTCACTGGCCTGCACGGTCAAGGCTTCGTGGTACTGAGGATCGAAGGGTTTGCCAACACTCTCGATAGCGGTCACCCCCTCGCCCTTTAAAACCTCGCCCAATTGGTTGGCCACCATCTCCACTCCCTTGGCAAGAGCCTCGACGTCAGCGGATAACCGTGCCATCTCGATGGCTCGATTCAGATCATCGATGAGCGGCAGGATCTTCTTAACTATGTTGACATTGGCGAACTTAAGATATTCTTCCCGCTCTCTGGCAACTCGTTTCTTGGTGTTTTCGACCTCAGCCAGGGCGCGCAGATAATTGTCATAATTTCTCTGGGATTCTTCCTGGTGCTTGAGTATCTCTTCATTAAATTTCTCTTCCAGGGTCTTTTCCGGAACTGGATTGGATGCGGCAGTTTCCCCCGCTGCCCCGGCAGTTTGGTTGGCCATATCGGTCGATTTGTCAGTCATACTTTACTTCACCTCTATTCTATCGAATCATGGTTATCGTATTCCCCATTGCCCCATCTCACATTCTTTGCAGGTGTTGAGCTATTAGGGTTTTGATTCTCAAGATGGCACTGGGCACGATCGACTGGTTTTACTTCAGCCCCCGCTTGGAAAGCAGTTCATCGATGATGCGGCTTACGGACTCTACTGTCCCGGCTGCTTTCCAGTACTCCATCCTCACTGGGCCGATCACACCCATCTTGCCCATCTCACCTCCGGTTTTATACCCGGCAAACACCAAGCTCATCCCTTTGATATCATCCAACTTGTTCTCTTTGCCGATCCTGATGCCTACTTGCTCCCCGATCTGGTCGGGTACTATATCCTTGAGCTGGCCATCCTCTTCGAAGATGGTAAGCACTTTGCGCAGTTTATCCAGGTCCTTGAATTCCGGTTCTTTGATGATGTTCAGCGCCCCAGTGATCACCACCCGGTCATCCTGGGAATGGTCGAGCAGGGTATCAATAGCCTCCAGGGTTTTTTCGATGACCTGGCGCCGGCTCTTGATCTCGTCACGCAGCATCATGAGGTCACTCCGTTTTACCTCCAGCAGGCGCTTGCCCCGCAGTGCCCGGTTAAAGAGATTCCCAACCTTCTTAAGTTCATCCGCAGTCATAGATGTAGGGATGGTAATCCGGCGATGCAGGATGATACCGATATCGGTCACAACCAACACGATAGCCTGCCCTTCCTGGATGGGAATAATCTGCAGGTCATGGAACTGGCTGAGTTTGATCGATGGCACTATTATGAATGAGGCATAATTGGTTACCTGGGAAAGGAAATGACCTACCCGCTGCACTACATCATTCCATTCCTGAATCCGGTCATCCAGGGCCTGATGAAGCAGGTCAATCTCGGCATCACTGGGAATTACGCTCTCCATCATATAGTCGACATAGTAGCGAAATCCCTGCTCGGAAGGAATCCGGCCCGCCGACGTGTGGGGCTGCTCCAGATAACCCATTTCCTCCAGGTCAGCCATTTCATTTCTAACTGTGGCCGCACTTATGCTAAGACCGTGTTTCCGGACCATAGCCCTGGAACCCACGGGCTCGGCGGTGGACACATAATCTTTGATGATCGATTCGAGTATTTGTCTTTGCCGCTCTGTCAATGACATAATCTCACCCACTCTGTTAGCACTCTCATGCTTCGAGTGCTAACTTGGTTTCTTAAAAAATAGCATGTGGAGAATCGCTTGTCAAGCCATAGGATTAATCCACAAACTCGCGGAAAACCACATTGGAGATGAAATAAGCCCGGGGGGACAAGGCAATACGGCGGTCGTCGACTACTAGTAATCCCTGGGCGGCCAAACGGTTGACAGCATCCTGGAAAGGCCCCAAGGCATCAGCGCCGAAACGGCTGCAATATTCTTCCCGATCGATCCCCTGTGTGAGCCGCAGACCAATAATAAAGGCTTCGGCTCTCTCCTGTTCGGCAGTAAGGGTTTCCAGCAGCTGGCGAGGAGGAGGAGTACCATTTAACAGGGCGGCCATATAGTCTTCCAGGGGCGGGGAGTTGAGGTGGCGTTGGCGGCCGTCGAAGCTCACTGCTCCGACTCCAACGCCCAGATAGCGGCCGCCTCGCCAGTAGGTCAGATTATGGCGGCACTGGAAGCCGGGATGAGCAAAGTTGGAAAGCTCATAATGCTGGTAACCCCGGCTGAGCAGCAGAGCCCGGCCTTCATAATATAAGTCTGCCTCCTGGTCATCAGTCAACATGGCCTGCTGCCCGGTCGCTATCTCCCGGGCCAAGGGCACGTCGGGTTCCAATTGCAGCAGATAAGCAGAGATATGCTGGGGACCGCAGTCCATTGCCCGGGTCAGGGTGGCCAGCCAGTCAGAGCGCCTTTGCCCAGGTATCCCATAGATAAGGTCGAGGTTGACATTGGTAAAGCCCGCCTGCTGAGCCCAATCAATGCATTGGTGACCCTGCCGGCTATCATGCACCCGCCCCAGGATGGTCAGTTCGCGGTCAACAAAACTCTGCACCCCTATCGACAAGCGGTTGACGCCGGCCCTCTGCAGGTCCGCCAGCTTCTGCCGGTCGACAGTGGCCGGGTTAACCTCGATGGTGACTTCCCGCTCACCGGAGGGTGGATAGTCCCGATTGATGGCGGCGATTACCCGCTCGATGTCTTGGGGGGGAAGCAGGCTGGGGGTACCCCCGCCCAGATAGCTACTGGCCAAGGGCAGATCGCATTCGGAAGTGCGCAGGGTCAATTCCCGCTCCAGGCAGTCGGTGTATTGATTCAGCACTCCGGGAGCGGTGATCGGCAAAGAATAGAAATCACAGTAGCTGCATTTCTTTCGGCAGAACGGGAAATGTATATAGATACCCATCGATTCGGGACTATTTGTCACCATCTATCTCCATGACGGTCATGAAGGCATCGCGGGGCACTTCCACCCGGCCGATCTGCTTCATCCTTTTTTTGCCCTCTTTCTGTTTTTCCAACAGTTTTTTCTTGCGGGTTATATCGCCGCCATAACATTTGGCCAGCACATCTTTTCGCATGGCTTTGACGCTCTCCCGGGCGATAACCCTATTGCCGATAGAGGCCTGGATGGCCACCTCGTAGAGTTGGCGAGGTATAATCTTGCGTAGTCTCTCCACCAGGGACCGGGCCCGGTAATAGGACTTTTCCCTGTGGCATATGCTACTCAGGGCGTCGACTGTCTCACCATTGAGCATTATGTCCAGCTTGACCAGGTCAGAAGCCTCGTATCCGCGCAGGTCGTAATCCAAAGATGCATAGCCCCGGGTTCTGGATTTGAGCCCATCGAAAAAATCTACCAGGATTTCAGCCAGGGGGAGACTGTAGCTTAACACTACCCGGTGCGGGGTGAGGTATTCCATATTAATAAACTGCCCACGTTTCTCCTGGCAGAGTTCCATCACCGTTCCCACATAGTCATTGGGCACCATTATCGAGGCTTTGACATACGGCTCCAATACCTGGTCGATCCGCTGCGGATCAGGCCAGCGGCTGGGATTGCGGACCGAAATCTCGGTGCCGTCGGTGAGATTCAAGCGGTAGACCACACTGGGCGCGGTCGCCATGAGCGTAAGATCATACTCTCTCTCCAGCCTCTCCTTAACAATCTCCAGATGGAGCAGGCCCAGGAAACCGCAGCGGAAGCCCAGACCCAATGCATCTGAGGATTCCGGCTCGTAGACCAGCGAGGAATCGTTTAATTTTAATTTCTCCAAGGCATCGCGGAGCCGCTCGAAATCATTATTTTCGAGGGGATAGAGACCGCAGAAAACCACCGGCTTAACCTCTTGATACCCTTCCAGGGGTTGCTGGGCAGGATTAGCAGCAAG